>NZ_JBFTQB010000498.1:0-4722 GCF_056398785.1 Paenibacillus sp. 01T422
ATCCAGGAATCAATGTTACCGTTCATATCCCAGCAGAATCCAAGAATCCTGACAAACACGAGGGATGAGGAGTGTAGGATTAACTTATCGTTACGGTTTTCCCAATACCCTGCATGATAAGACAGATAGTATCTTCTATTTCTCCGTCACTAATGGATTGTTGATTCAATACTACAAAACGAGAAGCCAACAATCCTCCAATGATTGTGAGTAGCATCCTGAGAATACTGCCCGTAGCCATGTCAACGAGTTCGCCGCGTTCTTTAGCTGACTCAATTATGTTTGTTAAGCGCGGTGTAACAATCTCTGATATGTAAGGGAGGAGTTCGTTTTTTAGTTCCTCTTGATAAATGATTTCCTTAACGATAACCTGAAAAATTTCTCTATTCTCCGAGATAAAGTCAACTCGATTTCKTAGAAAAGCCCGCAATAGATCTTTAAARCTGGCTTCAGCGTTGGTCACGAATAGACTAAGCACCTCGTCAGCTTGAGAAGYAAAAAMSTCCTTTAAATTAGGAGCRATYAAGGAAAACARMAGCTTATCTTTYGTYCCGTATTGCTTGAAAATACTACCCTCCGATACTTCTGCAACTTTAGCGATTTCAGCGGTCGAAGTGTTGGAATAGCCYTTTTCRGCAAATAATTTAATTGCTGCCTCAACWATCCTTTTCTGCTTCAGGGTTTGTTTGCCAGATTGCAGAAATGGAGTGTCTTTGAACCAATTATCTGATTGCAACGTTGTCCTCCTGTTCTGTGAAAATATATAGATCACAATTAGAGTAAGTAATTAATTAGACAACATAGTTATACCAATGAAGTTTATATGAGTCAATTAATCTTTCCCGATAACCGCATTTTAATCACTCCTTACCCATGAAAAAGGGAGCAATAGGGAGCGTGGGGGTACCCGATTTATGCAAGAAAGTTCTTGTCATAAATGACAAGAACTTTATCGCACTCCCTTTTAAGCATACCTATATGGTGAGTATTGGATTGCGGTATTGAGCTAATTAACTGTCAGGTTATTAGGCTTCAAGTTTTTGTTGTTTTGCTTTTGGCTGAGGTTTCAAAGCAGAACCAAAAATAACTACGGCGCTCACTGCACCAATCCAAGTAAGTGAAGATAGGGCATTATTCCAGCTTAAACCTTTGCCAAAGAAGAACAGTTCTCGAAGACCCCCCACCATAAAGCGCATTGGCAGCCATGAATAAATCCAATCCTTATAGAACGGGGACAACATCTCCGGTGCTAGAGCGAGTAGAGGAGCACCAAAGAAAAGCAATAATCCAAAGAAAGAAAGTCCTTTTAAACCTAACCACGAGATGACGGCGGAGATTAAAAGGAAAAARCTGAAAAAGGTAATCGTTAAGAACAGTGCTGTGTCCATAAACTGCGGAATATAAAGCCCCAACATGTTTGCGGCAAGCCAAGTTAAGCCAAATCCAACGAATACCGCAACAACCGCACCCATTACAACTTGCATGAATTTAGCAAAAAGATTTTTTGTTCGAGATTTATTTGTCATCTTGCTAATAACCATAAAGAGAACTGCTGCGGTTGCCATACAGGCCATCCAAAGAGGTTGGAATAAGGAAATAGGAGCATTGCCATTCGCGCTTTTTGTGCCTATTTCGTTGACATTGGTCACTTTTTTGACAATAGGATTTACCAATGTAGAAGCTTGTTCAGCTGTCACTGTAACACCTTGCGTTTTAAATCCCTCCAAGAGCTGGGTACGAACATTGTTGTTCATATTATCTACAATTCCGTTTAAAATTTGCCCTGCCATCGTTGAAGCCGCAGTGTTCATACCTTGATTAATATAGATTTGAACTTCAGCCGACGTTGGCGTTGGAGTGCGTAAAGAGGCTTGCTTCGCACTAAAATCTTTTGGAATAATAAGCGCCGCGTAATATTCTTGGTTATTTAAGCCGTTTTGAACATCTTCCCCTTTTACTTTCACCCATTTAACAGCAGGGTCCTCGCCAGAAGTTGAAGATGAAGTTTTCTGTACCATGTCAAGGATCGTTTCACCCATGTTCAGTTTTGGTTGATTTGGGATTTCAAATCCTTGGTCTTCATTCACAATGGCGATAGGTAAGTTCTTTGGTTGGACTTGTACAGATGGAAAAAGTGCAAGAGAAAAAAGTAATATCACTAAGACAGCAATAAATGGCGACAAAAGCGTGAGCTTGTTTTTAAATATATTCATGAATGATTCACTCCTTTTTATAATTCAACCATTATTTATCGGAAGAAGATTTTCGAATACCTTTCATTACGAAACGAATGGCATTATCAATTTCCTCGTCGGTAATTAACTCCTTATTCAACAACACAAAGTGTGAAGCAAGGAATCCACCTATGAATGTGAGAAGTAGCGCTAGGATTCTGTCGGTCGGGAGATCTATGACTTCACCGCTTTCTTTAAACACTTCAATAATCTTGGATAGTCGTGGAGCAGCTACTTCGGAAATGTAAGGAATAAGATCTCTTTTCAATTCCTCTTTATAAATTAATTCTTTAATGAATATTTGGGAAATTTCTCGATTTTCCATAATAAACACTACCCGATTTTTAAGGAAATCAGTTAAGAACCCTTCAAAAGTCGAGTTTTCGTTGCTGGTTAAACTAATGATCTCATCAACCTTTGATGGGATGATTTCTTTCAAATGGGGGACAATAAGGGAAAGCAACAATTTGTCTTTTGTCCCGTACTGCTTAAAGATACTTCCTTCAGAAACATAGGCAACCTTGGCAATTTCAGATGTTGATGTATTTGAATAGCCCTTTTCAGCAAATAACCTAATGGCTGCCTCGATAATACGCCCTTGCTTTACCGTTAGCTTTGCGGATTGTGACGATAGGATTTCACTTAACAAGTTGTTTGTCAAAACAGCTTCACCTCTCTTAGATATCATTAATATGAGTAACTACTCACTCACTATATCATACCGCTATTTTCGAGTCAATAAAAAGTGAGTGGTTACTCAATACAAAAGACCTTACTAGCAAACAATGTTATTTTTGTTTTCCGGCTTTCATGGAGGAAAATGCGCTTTTCAGGAAATCCTTGTAGTTTGCTCCCATAGATTTGACAGAGATAAACTGTCCAAGTATTAGGGGAACGAATAAATTGAGAACAGCATACAGCCACTCGATAGGCTGCATAAGTGAGTTGTTAATTATGTGATAAAATCCATAAATAGATAGCAGGGGCAAAACTGTAAATGCAGTTGCCATGCCAGAAGTGTAAAACCTCTCCGTTTTGTTCATCCGAATTGCGCCAATGTGCGCAACATTTCCATGAAACCGAGTACCATAGTAGTCGCAGACAACCATATGATTTTGGGAAGAAACAGAGGGATCAGCCCAATATAGAGTGTCAGTAGGAACAACGCAAAATGGCCAATGTTATTATCCACCTGCTCTGTTGATACTTTTAAATGTTCTGCGTTGAGGTCATTAAATCCAAATAGTAGGGTGCCCTAATTTTGGCTTAGTTATTTTACAGTGAACCGTATCACAAGTAGGGCGAAATTTTAGGCATTACCTGTACGCGGAGTGGAAAGAGTTAACCTGATATTCAGCTATGATTACGTAATCGATTAAGATTCGGATACAAAAATAACCCACCCGAACATAACCAGTTCAGGTGGGTTTTCATAATAGAATTGGGAAACAGCAAACATAAGATTTCAATTACAAGTTATTTCATTACAAAATCGCTTCAATAGCCGAGTACATGGCATCCGGTGTAACTATAGGCTCGAATCGTTGAACTGCGTTACCTTCACGATCAATCAGGAATTTCGTGAAATTCCATTTGATATCGTTATTATTCAGCTTATTTGAAGCACTTAACATTTCATGCAATCTGGCACCTAATGGATTATTCAAATCGAATCCTTCAAAAGGTAGCTGCTCTGTTAAATAAGCGAACAATGGGTGTCTATTTTCCCCATTAACTTCAACTTTCTCGAAAATAGGAAAAGTCACGCCATAATTGATCTGGCAAAATTCAAAGACCTCTTCGTTCGTTCCAGGTTCCTGTTCACCAAATTGGTTGCAAGGGAAGCCCAAGACGACTAGTCCTTTTTCTAGGAAAGTCTGGTAAAGCTTTTCAAGCTCAGCATACTGAGGAGTTAACCCGCATTTACTGGCCGTGTTTACGATAAGCACCACTTTATTGTTAAATTCATTTAAACTAGTGTCCAGTCCTTGAATGTTCTTTGCTGAAAAATCATAGATTGTCATATTGAATTCCTCCAATTCGAGTTATATAACGTAGCTTCATCGAGGTGCACAGCGTTATTCCCTAATGCTACCCCTCTTCTTCAATTTAATGAACAATGTGTTGATTGTTTATCTACTTCTATATTATTTGATTGCTTCTTCGGATTCAATCAACAATGTCGACCTTTATGTTGAGTGAGTACTTGCAATGAAGCGCCGTAGTTATCACGCAAGTAACATACTTTATAACGCAGTTTATTTGGCCCGAAACATGTTGATTGTTTATTGCACTCTGAATTACAATGAGAATGAAGTGGTAATCGCAATATAAATCCGTTTGTCATTTGTGGCAATACTTGAAAGGTTAGAGGCATTTGGCAAAGAAAATACATGATCAGATGGTTGAAAAAACGCGTGAGTTAATCAAAGACACGTTCTTGCTGCTTATTGAGGAAAAAGGATTCAGTGGTGTAACCGTCAGGGAC
>NZ_JBFTQB010000499.1:0-4719 GCF_056398785.1 Paenibacillus sp. 01T422
GGTATGGACGGAACAGTTGTTGCAGGTCTTTATTCGCTTTCAAATTCAGCTGAATATCTTCAAGTGTTCCTCGCTCCTGAATCGCTGCCTCTACAAATAACATAATTGCAGCACGGGTAAATAGCTTTTTGGAATAGCGATCTGCCACGGGAAAGCGGAGCATGCCAAGTCCAAGTTCTTCTAAACACTTATTTAATACTTTATTTTGATATATACTGCCCATTGGTTGGTCTCCTTTTGTAGAGAGTCGGGCAATTTGTCTGCATTCTCTACATTAGGTGACTTTTTTTGTTTTGGCTAGTAATCTCATGTAAGGTTTTATGCAAACGTAGTGGATGAAATCCAATGCCAGGGCTGAAATTTGCCTTATTTGGCCTCAAAAGTTCAGCTCTATTGGATTCTGTCCAATGAGAAGTAAGATGTTACTCGCCTGCCTGCCAACTCATTGGATTTCGTCCAATGAGCCTGAGCCTGGCGCAGGTGGCTGCTCTTGCTCTATCCAGGAACTCTGCATGAGGTCCTCGAGAAAAGTGGTAATGAAGCGAAGCTGATCGGCGTCGTATTTGTCCATGACACGGAATGTACGCTCTTCCATGATGCAATCTAACTGAGCATGCAGGTGATAGAGCTCCAAGCCGAGCGAAGTGGTGCGGTAGATGATTTCTTTTTTATTACCGGGCAGAGATTCTGTCTGAATGAGCCCTAGGGTTGCTAATTTTTTTGTGATTTTGGAGACGCTGCCTTTCGGAATGTCGAATCTTTTGGAGATGGTGATGCCATTTACCGGTTCCAGCTTCCCGACAGCATCAAGCACATGCAGCATCGTAACGGTCATCTCTTTAATTATGTCAATAAGAGCTGGGTTGCTGCAATGCTGGATAAGCCATTGATGCTCTTCGTCATCATTCTCTTGAATGCGCTGAGCCAGCTTCGTAAAAGAAGCGATGATCTCGCGCACAAGGGGTTCTTTTTGCTTATTAATCATGGTTATACCTGCCTTTCTTTTCAAGGATAAGTATAACAAAAAGGTAACCACAAACAAAGTTTCTTGGAAACAATACTCACGACAAAATCGCTCTGCTCGCGCTAACAGCACTATGTTCAAAGCAAGGGGGAATCGAAGTTAGATGCATAATCAAAAAACCACAGTGTTAACACTTTATACAAACAAAGTGTTAACCCTGCGGTTCTGGATAAATTACTGCTTCGAGAGCTGCTTATATTTGTTCAAGTACTTCACAACGGCAAGCACATAAGTCGCATGCGACCAGGTAAGAGGGGCGACAGAGACCGGATCACCTGTGAAAGGATCCAATTGCTCCGACAGGACGCCACTTTCCATGGCGTGTTTGACGACCCATTCTAACGTTTGGCGAGGGGCTTCGAGATCAGCAAGTGTTTTGGCGTATTCGATTTCCCACTCGGCGATCCAGAGCGTACAGATGATCCAAGGATTTCCGGGTACATTATCGATATCGGTGGAGCGTTGGAAGTAATAATCATGATGATAGCGGGCAATGCCACCGACTTCTGTTTTAATTCTAAGACCTTCTTTATTCGCTTTCATCGTACCGACAACACGTTCGTCGTCAGCAGGCAGGACCCCGAATTCAAAAATACCGTAAACAGAGCTCTCGAGTGTCATATCTTTGACCCATTCGCCGTCCTCCATGTACAAACCGCGAACGAATCGGCCTTCATTCTCATCCCATAGATGCTTGAGAATACCGGCTTTTATTTTCTCCGCTGTATGCTTATAACGGTTGCTGCGTTCTTCGTCCCCGAAGAGGTTGCTGAAGTTAGAAGCCGCGATAAGTCCGCCATACACAGCTGAAGCGGTAAATGTATAGATTCCGTAACGCTCTTCCCACAGATCGTAGCTCGGCTTCGGCAGGTTCAATTCCTGATCAATATAAGTGGACATGAATCTGGCCGCTCTGCGAATTAGATTGCGATAGAGAGATTGGGCAAACTCAAGGCTTCCATTTTTCTGGAAATCAGCCCAGAGGGCGAAGAGCACAAGGGCTGTTTCATCTTCTTGAATAGGGAGCTGGACACGACCGGAATGAATATAGGGATGCCAACTGGAGCCTACGGTGCCGTCCGGATTATATTTATGATGCAGGTAACCTTCAGGAGACAGCACGTTCGCACAGAAGTTGAAGAAAGGAATAATCATCCCTTGATAGCCGGCCATGGACATAGAGTAAGCGATTAGAGCGCCATCACGAGGCCACATGTAGCTGTAATGATCGCGGTTGCTCTGCATGATGTCCGAATCGTTCGCGGCGATAATTGCGCCGTTCACATCGGTTTGCGTCCTGACAAGCAGCAAGCTCTGTTTGAAGAGGCGCTGCACATCGGCATTCAAATCTCCGTAATCCCTTTCGATCTTGTTCGCCCAACGCTGCCAATAAATCGTTACGCGATCAAGCAGTTTGCCAGGGTGGCTATCTTTGACGTAGGCGTCAAGCTTCTTGACTTCCTCGAGATTTTTGCCCGCACCCATCCAGTAGTAGAGCGTTTGGTCGGCATTAGGCGGCACGAACAGTCGGAAGGAGATCGTACTATCGACAGACCCCTGTGCAATAGCATTGCCCATCAAATGCCCGTCTTCCGCATCGCGCCACGTACCTTCGGCGTTATAAAATCTTTTGACACCTGTAGAGTATTGATAAATGCCTTCTGTTCCGGTGCTGCCGTTGAACATGAAATATCTGTCTTTTTTATAATGGAATACCGTATTCGTCAGAGGATAGAAGGCAGCCGTATCGCCGACCTCGGTCTCATTAATGAGCAAGTCCTGATTGAAGAACATTCTCACTTCGCGAACGGTATGTTTGTGATTCGTAATTTGGATACGTTTAATATAAATATCTTCACGCTGATGAACCCCATCATTCATGAGTAAGGTGATGCCGAGACCAGGATGCGTAGCTCTTACTTCAGTAACAAGAGAATCTTCCACATAACCAAGCTGGAACTGCCACTCGGGGGAATTCAGCCAGGCAAAGTCACCATCCACCCAAATACCGACACGGCATTGATAACCGCCAATATGATTAAGCTGGCCTACGAAAGGATAGTACAGATCTCGCATATAGGAATGCTGATCGAGATTAATAAGAAATTTTCCGTTTCCGATGACCAGATGTCTAGGCAATACAATCACTTCCCCACTCTTTTGTTTGATTGTTCAGTAAGTTCAAAATCATGTTCCATACAGAACATCGCTAGCACAAGGCCTGCCAATAGGTTACCTAATAATTACCAAGGAATCAATGATTCTTTGAAAAAATTCTGAAAATTTCGACTGGATACGCTTTCATTTGGCATGGTTGCCCATATTATTTGATTATTTCCTTTTGATGCGGGAATATACCTGATGGCTGCTCGTGAGCGATTAATTTCATGTACACAGTAAGCGTTATGGCACCGATCTGCTCCCACCCAAAGCTGTCGTGGATTTTGGCCAAAGCTTTAGCAGCGAGTTCAGAAGCAGCAGCGGGATTCTCTAAAAGCTGAACAATTTGCAACGCAAGCAGGTTAGCATCCCCTGCGGGAACCTTATATCCGTTAACTCCATGGTCTACGATGTCGGACAGACCTCCCGTATCCGTGACGATAAGCGACGTACCGCTAGCCATCGCTTCCAATGCAACAAGGCCGAATGGCTCGTAGAGGCTAGGGAATACACAAAGCTCAGCGTGATGTAATAGCAGGCTTTTGTCGGTTTCATCCAGGAAACCTGTGAAGCTGACACTGTCACCTAGCCGGTCGGCGAGGAGTTGGAGCGCTTCAAGTTCTGGCCCCGTACCGGCAATAACCAAATGAGCGTCAGGATATTCCTTGCGAACGTGCTGCATAGCGCCAATAAGGATGTGTACGCCCTTTTCATAGACAAGCCTTCCAAGGAAAGCAACGATGGGGCGAGAAGCTTCTCCATGTGAAACTGAAAGCAGGTTAGAAAGCACCGGGTTAGCAGTCAATTCATTAGCACCAGGTACCTGAAAGGGCATAACCCCATTAGGGATATGGGTCATTTTATGAAAAGGAGTATGAAAAAGGTGCATAACTTCTTGCAGCATATATGGACTACAGACCACAAGGTGGTCGGCTTCGTGCGCTAACTTATGTTCTAGAGCATGAATGCGCTTTTGAGCTGGCGTATCCAGCTTGCCCAGATTGCGTCCCGACTCGGTCGCGTGAATCGTAGCCAATAGAGGGACGTGCAGCATCTGTTTACACTCTTTGGCGGTGTAGTAGACGAGCCAATCATGAGCATGGATGATATCGAATTGCAGTCCTTGAGCTGATAAGCGCTGGACGGTATCCGTGAAAGCCAAGTTCATTTGAAACACCCAATCAAGGAAATGAAGGGGCTCAGTGGATGAAAATACATCTACGCGATGAATATGCACACCATCAAGCAGTTCATAGGACGAGCAATCGGGTGCTAGGCATGTGATGACATGCACTTCTAGACCGCTTGCAGCAAGCTGGACAGATAGGTCACGAACGGCTCTCGCGAGACCTCCGATGACACGTGGCGGATATTCCCAGGCAAGCATCAGAATGCGCAGAGGGCTTACATGTTCAGGCTGTGAAGCGGCATGGATTGAACGTTCAACGGGATCATGTAAAAAGCTGATCGATGAGGCAGGCTGAAAAAGACGGTAATGAACCTCGGGCAAAAAAGGAGATTTCCGTTCCAAGGAT
>NZ_JBFTQB010000500.1:0-8373 GCF_056398785.1 Paenibacillus sp. 01T422
TCCAACGTTAGTTCCATGCAACCTTCCATGTCCTTCCAAAAGGTTGCTTCCAGCCTCTYCGCTGTTTCCGCGTGATACATAAGCGCATTCGTCTCGAAATTAAGCCGCAGGCTGCGAATGTCGAAGTTAGCCGTCCCTACCGATGCCACTTTCCCATCGATGACAATGGTCTTCGCGTGCAAAAACCCGTAGTCGTAGAGGTAACATTTCACTCCGGCGCGAAGCAATTCCCCCACATAATACAACGAAGCCCAATGCACAAACAAGTGATCCGCTTTCTCTGGAATCATGATACGAACATCAATTCCTGACAAGGCTGCAATGCGCAAAGCATTAAGCATACTCTCTTCTGGAATAAAATATGGCGTCTGCAGCAGAATCCGCTTTTTGGCCATGTGAATCATTTTGAGGAACGTATACACAAAATGCGGCCATTCTTCATTAGGCCCACTAGCCACAATCTGCATAGGTACTTGCTGCAAGGCATCTCCTGCTTCACGTTCTGGAAAATAACACTGATCCACTTCGACTAGCGTCGTAGAAGCTAAATTCCAGTCCAAGATGAATCGGGACTGAAGCGCACGAACCACGCTACCCGTTAGTCGCAAGTGAGTATCTCGCCAAAAGCCGAACCGAGGATCCATGCCGAGATATTCATTCCCCACATTGAACCCGCCCATATACCCAATTTGGCCATCAATAATGACTAACTTCCGGTGATTGCGATAGTTAACCCGATAGTTCAAATAAGGAATTCGCGAAGGGAAAAAGGCTGCTTTCTGCCCGCCGGCTTTCAGAAAATCTCGGAAGAAGGAATCTTTTAAGGAACGTGAACCAATATCATCATACAAAAATCGAACGATGACCCCTTCCTCCGCTTTTTTCGTTAACGCCTGAATAATTCTTTGCCCAAGCGAGTCATTCTTCACGATGTAATATTGCATATGAATATGCGTTTTCGCGGCTTCAATTTTCAAAAGTAAATCGCTGAATTTGGTTATGCCATCCGTGAAAATATGGACGCCGTTATCCTGGGTCAGAAATGCGTCATTGGAGGACACGTTCAAATAAATCAAATCACGGTATTCGTTGACCATGGGATCCAGATAAGTCATCGTCCCGTTCATCAGCTGCTCCCGCTGTTCTGAGATGACCGTCTGCATTCTTTCTTGCATCCGCTGGTTCCATTTGTACAGCTTCCTGCGGCTTAAATTCTGCCCTAGCATCACATAGAGCAGAAAGCCGAGAATCGGAATAAATAGCAGCACCATCAACCATGACCAGGTAGCAGCCACGTTTCGGCGTTCTAAGAACACGACCGTAAGAGCAAGAAGAATATTAACAATAAAAAGTACAGTAAGCGCGTGCGATATCCAATCCATTTTGCCACTCCTAACCGTTGTTGTCAGTGGATCAGGAATATTATACCTTATTTTCAGCAATTTCGAAAAAAACCTCGCATTCTAACTTAGAATACGAGGCTGGCCCTGCATTATGCTATTTTTTTAATTAGGCATAGCTTCCGTAGATAGTACACGCCGCCTACTTTAATGACATCATCCGAATACGCTTCTATGAGTGTTCCTGAGTCTTCTAATTCGTCGTCAAACCACACCTCAACAGGTGTTTGAAATAGCATGCAAAGATACATATCTGCGTCTGTAAAACAATCTGTAGTCCGGCTCATGTATTAACAACTGCCTCCCTCACTAATTTTCACCTGACAACATACTTATCGTCATTTGTAAATGAGAAATGAAGAGGAAATAGGTAAAAAAGACTGGAAGCTATGAGCCTCCAGTCCTGTTTTTTTCATTTATTTGACCATTTGCTTATAAAGTCCAATGTACTGCTGCGCGGACTTCTTCCAGCTAAAGTCGCCTTTTTTCATATTCTGCTGAATTTTCAGCCAGGCATCTCGGTCATTTTTGTAGAAAAAGACCGCTCGGCGAATCGTATGCAGCATATCATGAGCCGCTTGTTTGAACATCTCCTCGTAGTCGTATTCACCTGTCCCCAGCACGACGAGTTGAATGTCTAGCGACAGGATTTCAGTGAGAACGTGCTGGATGAGATCTAACCCTTTCTGCTGCACCAATCGGGTTACTAAGGCAATCATCGGCACATCATCTCTCACATCTAATCCTAGACGCTCCTGGAGTGCTGTCTTGTTCAGCAGCTTCTTGGGCAGCGAATCTCGGTACGTGGACACGAGATGCGGATCAGTCATCGGATCAAACACTTCATAATCAATACCGTTCACAATCCCCGTCAGCTGATCCTTACGATGCCGCAGCAGGCTATCCAAATGTTCACCAAAATATGGAGTTTGAATCTCTTCAGCATAGGTCTGGCTCACCGTTGTTATACGGTCAGAGTACAGAAGCCCCCCTTTGAGGAAGCTGGCACCTCCGTGCAGTTCAAGCGCCGTACCACCAAAATGGTCGTCGGATAGGCCAAACAGCTCTCTAAACAATGATTGACTAAACACACCTTGGTATTTCAAATTGTGAACGGTTGTTAACGTTTTGATCTCGCTATAGAATGGCAGATGTTGATAATGAGCCTTCAACAGCACGGGAATCATACCGGTTTGCCAATCGTGGCAATGGATGACATCAGGCTGGAAGTCGAGCAGTGGCAATGTTTCGATAACGCCTTTACAGAAGAAAGCGAAACGTTCTGCCTCGTCGCCATACCCATAAATGCCTGGACGATTGAAATAAAACTCGTTGTCCACGAAATAAAAAGTAACCCCATCCTGCTGGAGAACATCAATGCCGATATATTGCTTTCTCCAACCGACATAAATATCATGCGTCACTGCCGTTGTCATCGCATTCCGGTACTTGGCAGGGATACCGCCATATTTAGGCAAAATAACCCGCACATCCAGCCCTTGCTGGATAAGTTCCTTTGGCAGAGAACCGATCACATCAGCTAGACCTCCCGTTTTGATAAAAGGAACAGCCTCTGAAGCCGCAAAGAGTACTTTCATCTTTCCACTCCTCCTGATAGTCGAAAAGCCGCCTTTGGGGAGGCAGGCTTTTCGGATTATATCTAGTTATGCGCTCAAAACAATGCCGATTAGATCACTTTTGTTTTTGCCGCGATGAACGGTGCTTTGTTGTCACCTGTAAGTACGCGGCCGCGTGAGATGAAGACATCCTTATCGAGAATCGCATTCTCAATAATAACATTCTCCTCGATCTCGCAGTTTTGGAGGATAATACTGTTCTTCACGTAGGCACCTTTACGGATTTTCACTCCACGGAACAAAATGCTGTTCTCTACCTTACCTTCAATGATGCAGCCGTTCGCGATCAACGCGTTTTTGGTTGCGGCAGATTCCAAGTATCTCGCAGGCGGCTCATCTTTGACCTTCGTATAAATCAGGTTCTTCTGGAAGAACAACTCTCTCCAGATCACTGGATTCAACAGCTGCATGCTATGTTTGTAGTAACCTTGAATCGAATTCACGATGCCTACATGCCCTTCAAATTTATAGCCATACACGCTAAGCTTATCAATATTTTTCATAATACCGTCGCGAACGAGGTGATCATACCCTTGTGCCAAGCAAGATTCTACCATGTCCAGCAAAAGCGCTTTGCTCATAATATACATTTCCATGGAAATGTTATTTGTCCGCAGTCTTCCCGTGTGATCTTCCATTAGCGTCACTTGTCCATTATCTTTGACGGCCAAGCGGCGGAATTTACCTTGGATATCCTCATCCGTTTGCTTATAGATGACGGTAATGTCCGCTTGCGTGTCCTCATGATGACGGATAACATCACGTAGATCAAGGTTGCACACCATATGGCTGCGCGAAATAATAACCAGCTCTTCTTTGCCGCGATAGAAATAGTCCCGATGGCTATAGAATTGATACAAATCCCCACGTGATATGCCCGTTGGCTCATCCATGACGGATGGAAGGACGAACAATCCACCGCGCTTTCTGTCCAAATCCCACTCTTTTCCTGACCCAAGGTGATCCATTAAAGAACGGTACTTGTGCCCAACTTGTACACCGAAGAACAACACAGAGTGATCGACATCTCCGAAAATCGCACAACCCTCATTCACGAGTGAACGCTTAATATTCGCTGTTGGCGCCACATACTGAGCAGGCTGATATGGATTCTGGGAGTACACACGCCAATCTTTATCATTAAGGTTCAGCTCGTTATTATCATCGAGCAGATCCATATTTGCTTCCCATAAGCTATCAATCGTACCGACATCTTTCCAATAACCCTCGAACGGATAAGCATACAATCTTGCTTCATTTTGCAGCATCATCGGGATAACATCTTTCCCGAAATCCTTACTGGAATCCGGATTTTCCTCATCCGCAATCAAATACGATTTCAGAGCACTCCAGTTAAAAATATAAATACCCATGGAAGCCAAGTTACTGTTCGCTTCTTTTGGTTTTTCGGCAAATTCAGTTATTTCCTGATTCTCATTCACGCTCATAATTCCGAAACGGCTGGTTTCTTCCCATTTCACTTCAATAACAGCAATACTTGCATCAGCTTTCTTCTCTTTGTGGTAGGAAAGCATCTTATCATAATCCATTTTGTAAATGTGATCACCCGAGATGATCAATACATACTCCGGATCGTACTGCTCAATAAACCCAATGTTGCGATAGATGGCGTTGGCGGTACCTTTATACCAATCTCCGCCTTTTTGCTCCATGAATGGAGGTAATACAGTGACACCGCCATACTTGCGGTCCAGATCCCACGAACTGCCGATTCCAATATACGTGTTGAGCACGAGAGGCTGATACTGCGTCAAGACACCCACGGTGTCGATACCTGAATTCGTGCAATTGCTAAGGGTGAAATCAATGATACGGTACTTCCCGCCAAAGTGAACAGCTGGTTTGGCCAAATTATTCGTTAGTACGCCTAGTCTACGTCCTTCTCCGCCAGCGAGGAGCATGGCAACACATTCTTTACTGCGCATCTCTGATTTCCCCCTTCAACTTCGTTTTCTCTAGTTGGAATTCTTTCACACATTTTATATAAACAGCCGCAAGCGGCGGAATACACAGAGACAAGCTGTAAGGCAGTTCGTGATATTTTCTTTTTTCACTCGTGATTGGCAGCTTATTCCCTTGGCCAGAACCGCCAAATTCTGGGGCATCGCTGTTAAAAACAACCTCGTACATCCCACTGCGTGGAACGCCGATTCGATAATCAGGGTGTACTTCTGGCGTGAAATTACAGATGAGAATCAGATCATCTTCAGCCATATTTCCTTGGCGCATGAAAGTAACGACGCTTTGGCTCTCATCATGCGGATTAATCCATTTGAAACCATCTGGACTGTGATCCTTTTCCCATAAAGCTGGCTGGTCCAAATAAAATTGATTGAGCGCCTTCACGTAAGCGTGCATCTGCTCATGTTTCTCATAGCCGTCCAGCAGGAACCAATCCACTTCCTCCTGGTCTTTCCATTCGTCGAATTGACCGAATTCGCTGCCCATGAACAGCAGTTTTTTGCCGGGGTGACCTGACATATATCCGTATAAAACGCGCAGGTTGGCGAATTTCTGCCAATAATCGCCTGGCATCTTATGCAGGAGTGAACGTTTCCCATGAACAACCTCATCGTGAGAAAACGGAAGTACATAATTTTCGCTAAAGGCGTACATAAAGGAGAACGTGATCAGTTTATGGTGATGTTTGCGATGAACGGGATCCAGCTTCATATAGCGCAGCATATCGTTCATCCAGCCCATGTTCCATTTGTAGTTAAATCCAAGCCCACCATCATGCACGGGAGCTGTAACAAGCGGCCAATCGGTGGAGTCCTCTGCCATCATAAGCGCATCTGGATAATAAGAGAAGACAACTTGATTCAGCTTTCTCAAGAAAGCGACGGCTTCGGGATTATCATCCCCACCCCATTGGTTCTTAAGGGGCTTCTCATTCCATCTACCGAAATTTAAGTGCAGCATGGAAGCTACAGCGTCAACCCGGATACCATCGATATGGTACATATCCATCCAAAATATGGAATTTGAAATGAGAAAGCTTTGCACTTCCGGCCTGCCAAAATCAAAGGTAAGAGTCCCCCATTCCAGCTTCTCGGCCTTGCGCGGGTCTTGATATTCATATAACGGCTTTCCATCAAACTGCCTCAAGCCATGAGCATCCTTGCAGAAATGGCCAGGGACCCAGTCCATGATGACGCCAATCCCTTTTTGATGACACCGATCGACGAAATGCATGAACTCTTTCGGGGAACCGTGCCTGCTGGTTACAGAGAAATAACCTGTCGCTTGATAGCCCCATGAGCGGTCAAACGGGTGCTCAGCGAGCGGCATAACTTCAATATGTGTATAACCCATCTCTACGGCATAATCAACTAACTCGTCCGCAAGCTGGTCATAGGTATATAATTCTTCGCTATGTCTGTCTTTTTTGCGCCACGTACCTAGATGCACTTCATAAATCGACAAAGGCTTATTATAAGCGGGAGCCAATTTCTTCTGTTCCAGCCAGGCCTCATCCTGCCATTCGTAGCCTTCCAAATCGACAACGCGAGAGGCTGTGCCTGGACGCACTTCAGAGTAAAAGGCGTAAGGGTCAGCTTTCAACAAAATTTGATCTGTTTCGCTTTGAATTTCGTACTTGTAGTGATCACCTTCACTTGCCTCAGGAACAAACAGCATCCAAACCCCGAGTGAACTGAATTTCTCCATACGGTGTTTACCGGACTGCCATTGGTTGAAATCGCCGAGCAAGCTGACCTGTTTGGCATTAGGTGCCCATACAGCGAAACGAACTCCCTCATAACCTTTTCTTTTGCTAACATGCGCCCCTAGAATGCGATAGCTGTGATACAGGGATCCTTCATGAAGTAGAAACAAATCTTCTGAGCTGGGTATACCAACATTTGCCCCCATGTTATCCCTCCCATAATCGACCTTTTTCTTCAAAATATGGATGTAACAATTAATCACATACAGTACAAATACAACAAGCAGGTGGAGAATTCCTTCAAACCTCATATTAAAAAAAGGAAAATCCTTTATCCTGGGTGAATTACTAAAGTGACAGTCAATTGAAAGGTGGAAACCAGATGATGAAAGACAAGGTGAAAGGACTTATCGTAGGTTTAACGATCGGTTCGTTAATTAGTGGAACAGCTGCTTTTGCGGCTAGCAGTCAAATTGAAGTGGCCTTCCGCAGCATCAAATATATGTTTGATGGTGTCGAAAAAGTGCCTGCAGATGGAAAAGGTTTTGTTTATGAAGGTTCTACTTACGTCCCTCTTCGCTTCGTGAGTGAAGCCCTAGGAAAAAAAGTCGAATGGGATGAACAAAATGAAACCATTTGGATCGGAACCAATCCAAATAAAGTCGTTGCTACCTATAAAGGTGGTACGGTAACCAAAGGCGAGTTTGATACTTTCTTTGCGATGCAGGCCATTTTCAATAACAACCATACAGCTTCTAAGGATAACCCTGACTATCAAAAAAGCGTTTTGACACAATTGATTCAATATAGAATTCTGTACGGTAAATCTTCCGAAGCTGATCAAAAAGCGGCTAAAGATACGGCGTCTGCACAAATGGCAACTTGGAAAATCCAAAATGGCGAAGCCAAGTTTCTAGAAGACTTGAAAAACTTCAAAGTGACAGAAACTGAACTTCAGTATTATCTCGTTGGGCGATTAACAGCAGAAAACTATATCAAATCCAGCATCACCGACGTACAATTGAAAGCTAAATATGACGACAACCTCAAACAAGATAAAGATGCTTATACGATTGCTTCGGTCCGCCACATTCTATTTAGTTTAACAAACGAAGACGGAAGTGCGAAACGCACGAAAGAAGAAGCGCTTAAGCTTGCTAAAGATGCACAACAAAAAATTAAGAGCGGCGAAGACTTCGCGAAGCTGGCAAAAGAATTAACAGAAGATCCTGGCTCCAAGGAAACAGGCGGACTTTATGCAGATGCAGAAGTTGGTAACTGGGTGCCTGAATTCAAGAAAGCCGCGATTGAGCAACCGGTCGGCACTGTAGGCGACCCTGTTGAGACACAATTTGGTTATCATGTGATCAAAGTCGAATCCAGATCCGTGAAATCTTTCGATTCAGTCAAGGAAACCTTAAGAGGATCGCTGGAACAAGCACTATACCAGCAATTTGCAGAAAAAGAATTACCCGGTTTGATTGAAAAGATCGATTTAAGTGAATAAATGGTGTACAATGAATGTTTGTTAAAGTATACAAGTTGAAGGATGGAATGCAACATGTTTTATGCAAAAGATTGGGTAGATTATGAACTTCTCGACACCGGCGGCGGCGAAAAGCTTGAACGCTGGGGCTCGGTTGTGTTG
>NZ_JBFTQB010000501.1:0-4711 GCF_056398785.1 Paenibacillus sp. 01T422
GGGCGATCAAGTGGAGAAAAATATGTCGATTTTGATTTTTAACATCCGAAGCTTCTATCTGCTTTCCAAAAAGCTGACGCCGGAAGAGAACTTCAACTTCGTCAATTCATTCCTTAGCCGATTCGGACCTTATGTCCGCAAGCATCAAGGTCTTATGAATAAGTACCTGGGCGCAGGCTTCATGGCGCTTTTCCCGAATCAAGCGGATGAAGCGCTGCAGGCGTGCATTGAGATGCGCAAGGAATTGGATCTTTACAATTCGCATCGGGCCAAAGTAGGCTATTCACCGCTAGATTTCGGTATCGGCTTGCATAAAGGACCGCTGCGTCTTGGGATTATCGGCGAGCAGCAGCGTCTAGAGGGCAATGTGATCTCTGACGGTGTGAATGTGGCAAGTATGCTGGAGAAAATGACAGAACCTCTGGGCGCTTCCATCCTCATTACGGATAATGTGGTGCAATCACTGCAGCAGCCGGCAGCTTTCCAATACCGGAACCTGGGATTAATCCAGGTTGAAGGGGTGAAGGAGCCGCTTCGATTGTTCGACGTTTACCAGGGCGATCCCGATACGATTCGGGTACTGAAGGAGAAGACCAAGACGTTATTCGAGCMGGCTGTCACGTATTACCAGGTAGGGCGTTTCTATGATGCAAGGGAAGCCTTCTTGATGGTCATTAAACAGAATCGTCAGGATAAGGCGGCACAGCTTTACTTCTATATTTGCGATGAGTATTTCCAACATGGCACGACAGCAGAGTGGAATGGCACATTATCTGTTTCATGATGAAAGAGGCGAACTTGACATGCAAGTGCACGAGCTAACCACGGAGAAAGACGCACGCCGTATTACTGAATTTTATTTATCCTCTTCCTCATTTGATGATCAAAATCATACACCAGGGGAGTTAGAGCATTTTCGCAATGCTCCGCTGCTTAGCTTGACACACCGCAATCACTGGCATTGGTTCATTGAGAATGAAGCCGGAGAGATTATTGCCGTTACCAGCTGCAAGGAGAATGAGCATCAGTCAGGCGGCTATTTATGGGATTACTTAGCGGTGCATCGCGACTATCGCAGGCATGGTTTTGCAAAAATTTTGTTCCAGGCGCTAGAAACGTTCTCGAGAGAAGCAGGTGGGCGCTACATTCTTACGTATACATGTGATTTACCCGAATATCAGCCTATTCAAAAAATGTTCCGGGCGAACGGTTTTGACCTTATCGGCACTTATCCGAATTACTACTATGAAGGCGAAGCACGACTAGCTTTCTATAAACCACTTATCGAAGACAAATGAACTAATAGATTGGACCTGATGATATGCAAGGAAGCTTAACCAGATGGATGGGACTGCGGACGGAAGATATCCGAAAGCTGTGGATGATGCTGCCAATCTTTTATTTTAGCGGGATTGCGGAGTCATTGAACTATACGGCTTTCATGGCTCTTTTTAACCAAAGATTCGGCGTGCAGTATCTGCCCTACATCTATATTGCCGAAGCGGCCATCATGCCTCTGGAGGGCTGGCTTTTAGCGAAGCTGGCCAATCGTTTGCCGAAGGCCAAAATGATGACGACGCTCTACCTGTTGATGATCGGTTTACTGGTGTTGAACGGTGCGGTGCTGCTGGGCTTCAAGCTAGGCGGCATTGACTTCCACTATTATTATCCCATTTTGTTCATTTCCTCCAACTTTGTTGTCAGGCAGCTGACGCTGCTCTTGTGGAGCACAGCTTTTGATTTATGCCCTACTCAGCAGGCCAAAAGATTGATGCCCATGTTCATCGCTTCTACAACGATAGGCGGGATTACAGCTGGCTTGATCGCTCACCAAATCGGCAAATTGCTCGGAACGGAAGCCGTCTATGCGCTCGCTCCAGTGCTGATGGTGTTCGGCTTCGTCTTTTTTCGGAAGGCGCTGGCGCGCTACTTGGTGCCTTTAACGTTAAAAGAAGACCTGCGACTGAAAAGCCAGAGTGGAATCAGCCAGCCAGAGGAAGAAGAGAAACAGCTGCCTGCTGGCTACTACGCGAAGCAGATGCTGCGCAGCCCGTTCTTGCTGTGCGCTGTTGCGTTAATGACGCTGATGCCGGCCGTGTATTTCATGATCGAGTATCAGTACTTCACCGCGGCGGAAGCCAAATTTCCATTAGAGGGCGATTTAACCTCCTTTTACGGCTTAATTACGGCTATTCAATTTACGTTCTGTCTTTTGCTACAAACGGTGTCTACACGCTTAATGAACTGGCTGGGCGCAAGCAATATGCTGCTCGCCATTACCGTGCTGTTCTTCGGCGGATTCGGGCTTACGGCTTTATTTATGAATGAATCCCTTGGACTGGCACTGGTTTCGGGTTCCTATGCCGTCTTCTATATTTTGCTGTATTACATTGCAGAGCCTTGTTATCAGCTTTTCTTCAAAATGATGCCCATCTCCAAACGGGATGGCTACCGTTATTTTGCTCAGGGTGTTGCTGCCTCTGGCGGGATATTGATCGGCTCCTTGCTGTCGCTGCTTCATTCCTTCGGTCTGATTCAGCTGTCGTTACTAGCTTGGTTAGGCGTAGGATTGGCAGCCATTCTCGTATTTGTTGCTTGGTACGGCAGACATTTGTACATCCGTGAGCTGGTCAAAAGTGTGCAATCGCTGCATGCCGATTTGTCCGATATAGCGGAGTCCTTTATCGGGGGCATCCGCAGCTCCAAAGCGCTTTCCGCTATGCTCGGCTACTTGAAGCATCCGAACGATTACGTGCGGGAGCTGGCGCTCGAAGTGATTGGCAAGGCGAAGGATTCCGCGTTCCTGCCGCATTTGATCGGGATGATCGGGGAAGAAAGCTCACGTATCCGTATAGCCGTGCTCCGCGCGATGAATCTCCAAGGCGCTACGATTCAAGACCTCGTGCAAGTTGCGTCGTTTCTTGAGGACGAGGATCCAGAGGTGCGCGCAGAATGCGTTAAATTGATTTCAAAAGCAACGCATCTTAGAAGTCAGTCGCACTTCTTCATTCGCGTTAAGCTGCTGGATAATCATCCGAAGGTTGTACATGAAGGGGTTAAGGCACTCTACGCGCTCGAAAGTGAAGAAAGCTATCAAGCCTGTGACGAGGCGATTATCAAAATGCTGGATAATGGCGGCGAATGGGCTGTCTATGGCTGCCATACCGTAGCAGATCTGAAGCTGGATGCCTATTCCGCTTGGGTATTGTCACTGCTCGATGATCATCGGCCGGCGGTTAAAGTAGCCGCTGCAGCATGTCTCGGCAAGCTCAGCCACATCGAGGCGATTCCGATCCTTCTGAACATGGTGCCTTTGGCGGATCAGGAGCTGCGCAAAGCGATTCATCAGGCATTGGTGGATATGGGCGATACAGCATTACCAGTCCTGACTGACAGCGTGAACCATGCGAATCCTTTTATTTGGAACGCAGCCGTTACTGCCCTTGCAGAGCTGCTCGATGAAAATAAACTGAGAACGCAGCTCGTTGACCCTTGCGTAAACCGCATGCTTGCTTCTACGCAGGAACGCGCTTTGCCGGAAGCCCTGCTCCAGCTTGGCATGAAAGGCTTAGCGGAGCTGGCGAATCAGCGGTGCGCTGAGCTGCACAATGCGCTTGTCGGCGGGGCCTGGGCCGTCATGGCCAAGTTCGTTGACGAACGAATTGTGGCGACGCTGCGCGAAGCAACCAAGGACGAGAGCGAAGAGGTTCGCGAGAATGCGCTTGAGGTACTTGCCGAGGGACTAGGGGATCGCAAATTGGCTTTGGCGCTGCTGGAGCTATTGAAGCAAGGAACAGCTGGCAGCGATACGGCGATGACCGAGCCGCTTAAGCTATTGCAAGAAGCAGCAAGGTGGTCGGACGATTGGCTGAAGGATATTGCGGTTTACGCATTAAGTTCACGGGAGCGTGATGGAATGAGAGAAGAGCGTAAGTTTCTGACCATGCTGGATAAAGTTATTTTCCTCAAGCAGGTCACTTTATTCGCTGATTTGTCGGTGGACGAACTGGGCTTAATCGCAGGTATTGCGACAGAAGAAATCCATGAAGACCTGACCTACCTGCTGCGCCGGGGGCAAAGCAATTCAGCGATGTATTTAATTATTGAAGGCAACGTTGAGCTAAGTAATGAGACTGGTGTAGGCGAGACAGTAACGATTGGTGTGCTGGGACCGAAACAACCATTTGGGGAAACGACGGCTCTGGACGGATCGCCTTCCTCGATAACGGCGCAGGCTATTTTCGATGAAGTACGTCTGCTTGCGCTGCAAGGCGAAAGTCTCTCGCGACTGGTGAGATTGTATCCAGAGATCGGCATCGGGCTGCTGCATGCATCCAGTGCTCGCGTTCGTTTGCTGGAAAATATGCTTTTGAAAATGGCTTAAGCTGGCTAGGTAGGTGAGCAGAGAGGGTGGGACGAACGTGTCAGTAGAGACCATCGTGTTAAGCAATGATCTGAAGGAGCTTGAGCGGCTGGGCGCATTCTTAAAAGGGTTGTCACCGGCGATGGGCATGGATGATCAGACGTTATTCCAACTGAATTTGGTCTGCGACGAGCTTGTAACAAATATCATTCTCTACGGGCACCCCCCGGAAGAACGCTCTATGCATACAATCCGTATCGACATTGGGGCAGCCGCAGGTGGCTGGGAGCTTTGCCTGACAGATCGCGGAGTGCCTTTCAATCCGCTGCTCAGGGAAAGCCCTCGTGT
>NZ_JBFTQB010000502.1:0-7894 GCF_056398785.1 Paenibacillus sp. 01T422
GGATACGATGCAATCGATCTCTAGACCCTACCTCCGGCTGCATTTGGACAGGTTCACCAGACTCTTTTTGCAAAGTCACATTTTGAATAAAAAGCCGTAAGCGTTCTGCCTCATCTTTCGTCAATAGCGGACTGAGCTTGATGTATTGGTCTGAAGGGAGCGGAAGGTCTACTGTCGATATGATTAAATCGTAGTCCTTCTCAGGAATACGTGCAGCTTCAAACCAGGAAGCATTGCCAACAATATTAATTTGCGGAAGCTCCTTGGTTAGGCGCACGGCCAACATTTTGGAGGTTCCTATGCCGCTAGTGCAGACCAGAATGGCTCTCACATTGCGTTTAAACTGTTTCTGCCGCTCGATGGAAGCACCGAAATGCATAACCAGGAACCCGATTTCTTCGTCCGGTATAGCAATTTCACTGATGGTCATATCGACAGCTTCCCGAATGGCTTCGAACAGCACTTCATAATCTTTCTTAATTTGTGTCAAAAGCGGATTGCGAATCGTTGCCCCCGCCAATAACCGCTTGATCGCAGACTCCAGATGACTCAGCAGTCCTTCTTTCAAAGAACGATCGTCGCTGAACGGTACGCCTAGGCTTTTTTCCATTCTGCGAATGAGCTTCCAGACCATTTCCATATAGCTCAGCTCATCTATCGGCAGCAGCAAATTAGAATGTGGCGTTGAGGTTGACTCCAACAGCTCAGCAATATACGAAATTTCAGCTGTAGTTAGCTGAATCTGCATTGCTTTTATCAGGTGATCAATCGTATGGGTAAGCAATTTGCTTGGACGAGTCGAGTGATGATCACTATTCACCTCAATCTGTCTGCCCATCTGAATTCTGGCAATCGTAATGGAGAGGGAAATGAGTAGGTTCGTATACTCCTCCTCTGATATTTCGCTCAACCCTTCGTCTTCCGCTAGCCAAAGCGCTTCTTCCACTTTTGTGAAATTCTCTTTGCCAATAAGCTTCTTAAGCTTTTGTGCCAGTGGCGAGTGCTGGTTCTCACTTTTTCCAAAGAGATCTGACTCATCAAGCCCGTTTTGCGCCAGCCGCAAAATCATCCTGCGCTTATTAGCCTCTGTACCGCTCAGCTCAACGCCGTAGCCCCGTTTGCGGACTAGGGTGAGATTTGACCTTTTGACCCAGCTATCTAACTCGTCAAGATCATTGGTGATCGTTGGAATCGTTACTGCCAAATCGTACGACAACGAAAAGAGCTTAACGGGTTCCTCCTCCTGAAGCAGCAGGCACAGCAGCAGCATCCTTCGTTCCTCAGCTGAATACTCCACATCCACCCTGCTATCCAGCAGTTTCCTCAAGGCCTCTAGTTTCTCCGGCCCCGCTAGGAGTTGAATACCTTTTCCCGACTTCTTGCGCAGCTCTATCCCGTGATTCGTTAGAATAGTCTCTAGCTCAGACAGTTCTCTATGAACCGTTCTAGTGCTTACATTGATCTCAGCAGCAATCTCTCCCGCTGTAATGTCATCCCTTTGATTCATTAACAGCTCAAGGATTTGCCGATGCCTGTTTGAGAGGCTCATGATTATTCTCCTCACGAACAAAATGGAGATAACGCCGGCAAGATGCCAGCGTTAGATAACTATATTTAGCCCAATCGTTTCACCAGCTCATCATATTCCGGGCTTTTCATGAAATTCTCAATGGAAATATGCTCAGCTTGCGGTGCTTTGTTTCGTGCGCGATCCGTTAAGGATTTGTGCGTAATCACGATATCAGCATCGGATGGGATATCATTAATTGCCGTATTGACGACGGCGATATTTATGGCAGCTTCTTTCATTTTTTTTCTTAAAATAGAAGCTCCCATTGCACTTGATCCCATCCCGGCATCGCAGGAGAAAACGATTTTCTGTACATTGTGAACAGACTTCGTTACAGGAACATTTAACTGCTCTGCCGCCGCCGCAGCTGGGGCTTGCTTCATTTCTTTCATTCTTGCTTTAGCCTGATCCAAATTTTCACTTTCCGTTTGCTTCGTTGTTTTTAGCAGCAAGGCACCTACCCCGAAGGAGACGATCGTAGAGGTGATTACGCCGCTGAAAATCGGCAGCATACCGCCTTTTGGAGCCATTGCGATGTAAGCAAAAATGCTTCCCGGTGAAGGAGGTGCAACCAGTCCCGCATTGAAGAGGGAGAACGTGAACGTACCTGTCACACCACCTGCAATGACAGCTAGAATAAGACGCGGATTCATCAAGATGTATGGGAAATAGATCTCATGGATACCGCCAAAAAAGTGAATAATAGCTGAACCTGGAGCGGAAAGTTTAGCTGCGCCGCGTCCAACAAACCAGTAAGCTAAGAGAATACCAAGTCCTGGACCAGGATTAGACTCTAGCATGAACAGAATGGACTTGCCTGTTTTGGATGCTTGATCAAGTGCGATTGGGCTCAGAACACCGTGATTAATTGCGTTGTTCAAGAAAAGCACTTTACCTGGCTCAATTAAAACGTTCGCCAGTGGAAGCAGACCTGCGTTGACTAGCGCCTGAACGCCGGAAGCAAGCCCCTTGCTCACTACCTGAACGGCAGGGCCAACAACCGTGTAAGCCAGAACAGCTAGAATGGCTCCTATGATACCTGAAGAGAAATTGTTAACAAGCATTTCGAAGCCAGACTTGATTTTACCCTCAATCGACTTATCGAACTGCTTAAGCACCCACGCGGCGAAGGGACCTACGATCATTGCCCCCATAAACATCGGAATGTCCGTTCCGATGACGACCCCCATCGTGGTTACTGCCCCGATGACACCACCACGTGTACCATGAATCATCGTTCCTCCCGTGTACCCAATCAAGAGTGGAAGGAGATAAGTTATCATTGGACCTACGAGCTTAGCCAAATATTCATTTGGTATCCAGCCGGTCGGAATAAATAAAGCCGTAATTAATCCCCAAGCGATGAACGCCCCAATATTAGGCATTACCATGCCGCTCAAGAAACGACCGAAACTTTGCACTTTCACCCGGAATCCACCGGACGATGCTTGCTTATGTGCAGCAATCTCACTCATTAGAATAACCTCCCTTTGTCTGTTTCATGTTCATATCGTAATGCAAAAACGCTTTCATGATCAATCAAATCAAAATCCCTTTTCGTCATGAATGATGTTGACATCATTTAAACCTGCCATTCTAGTATTTCCCGTTAGATTCCTGTAGATGGATAAATTTCAGCTTTGTAAAAAAACGAGCGCCTCTGTACGATGGAAGTACGCAACGGGTCAAAAGCCCTTTAATTCCATCATCCAGGAGGACGCTCTACTATGAAGTTTAAATCACAAGATAAGCAAAGGCTCATGTTGCTAGAGCGGTTAACTTCCGYGGAGTCGCTCTCGGTAATCCTTTAGAGTTCAGTAATGACGAAGATGGTTTCAAAACCCTCRATCGTTRGATTCGCGACTTGTTAGTTTCATACAAGCTATCTCAAATAATTGTTGGWATGGAACCGACTGGACATTACTGGTTAAATCTTGCCGGATGGCTTAAAAACAAAGCCATTGATGCCGTACTTGTTAATCCTCATCTCGTTAAAAAGAATAAAGAAAACCGCGACAATAYACGCTCTAAAAGCGACAAAAAAGATGCTTTAGTTATTGCCGACATGGTGAAAAACGGCTACTACTCCCCTGTCCGTTTCCACTCCTCTGAGTACGAGGAGCTGCGAGTACTCATGGCTAACCGWGAAACCGTCGTTAAACGACTTGTAAGTGCCGTCAACCAAATCCACCGCTGGGTCGACATTGTCTTCCCTGAACTRAGACAAGTCTTTAAGATCTTAACTTGYAAGGGTGCATTGTTAACCCTACGGCTTTTTCCGCTCCCAGCTGAGCTATGTAAACTAAGTCCTGACGATGTCATTAAAGGATGGCAGAAATCCATGAAGCGGCATTCTGGTGTACGTAGAGCTCATYTACTCATCGATCTTGCCAAGAAAACTGTTGGATCTAAGCARGCAACACATGCTTACAAACTYCATCTAGAGCAGCTCCTTGAGGAGCAYGAYTTAGCCACTAAACAACTGCAGAGGATCGAAAAAGAAGCCAARGACGTTGTTGAACGTATCCCCTATTCAGGCAAAATTCTTGCTATTACTGGMATAAGTGCCATTGCTCTAGCTGGTATTTTAGGAGAGTCTGGAGATCTTAGAGGTTATTCACAYGGGAATGCTCTTCTCCGTCACGCAGGCCTTAATGTKACCGAAGCAAGCTCGGGTAAATGGAAGGGACAACTGAAGCTCAGTAAACGAGGCCGTCCACGGCTGCGTCACTTTCTCTATTTAGTCACGATGTGCATGGTCATGAGTAACCAAGAATTTAAAGCCTTACATCACYATAATGTTCAGGTGAAAAAGCTTAAAAAGATGAAGTCCATCATGAAGTTATGTGGAAAACTAGCTCGACTCTTAGTAGGAATGGCCCGTAGTGATGAAGCCTACAACCCCAATAAAATCTTTACATTAGCAGCTTAAAATATACCTTATCTCACGCAAGTTGGCGTATTCGCAGGAGACAAAGAAAGCACGGAGTATCGGGATACATTACGCAAAAAGGCTCCGACCTGTTCCGTTAGAAAGACCGACCTCCACCCCTTAGATAGATGTGACGAAGGAATGAGAGGGCTATGACCCGTCGAGACATGGGAGTGAAAATCGCTAAGGGCACCGTGGAGAATACGTGCAGCATCTGGAATGTATTGGGTGAATCAACTCCACCTCTGTTCCCGCACGCCTTTTTAACGACACGTCCTAATATATCTCGCTATCTTTCGTTTATCATTAAAATCTAAAGGATGAAATCCTGCGAATAGACGAGCTTGCGTGAGGAAATCAGATTATACCGAGGGAGCGGAATTGACGCGCAAGGGGAAATCGTAGCGGACAATATCTAATTTGATGCAAAATGTACAGCAAATTTTCGTATTATCGAGGATTTCGGAGATAATCATGCAYTTTGTGCAGTTAATTTCATCGATACCATCGAAAATAGAGCAAAGTCGCTATATTTGATGCACTTTTTACATCATTCCGCACCTATAATTGGTTCAGATGCGAATTTACTGCACTTATTGCATCATGCACCGAGCATCAAGTGTACGTGCAAAAGGGGCTGCCCCAAAAGGTGGACAGCCCCACATCCATATAATCTATTGCTTAAGACCAAACCCCATGCCATATACAYCAGGATACTCAATTTCTTTTCCAAGCTTCTTGGCAGCTTCAAGCGTCCAATAAGGATTCCTTAGCATCCCGCGGCCAACCGCCACGAGATCTGCTTCTTCGTTGCCGATCACGGCATTGGCTAGTGCTGGCTCATCTAATCGGCCTACGGCAATAACAGGTACGTTCAACGCGTTCCTAATTTCCCTTGCCATAGGTACCTGATACGCCACGTGAGTCCCCGGTCTTCCATGAGCAAGAATAGGGCCTTCTCCACCGGAACTGATATGAAACAGGTCTACACCCGATTCCTTGTACGCCTTGGAGAATGCGATACTTTCCTCAAGGCCATACCCACCATCCACATACTCTCTTGCCGAAATGCGCATAAATAATGGCATGTCATCAGGCATCACGCTTTTAACAGCTCGGACAACTTGCTGACCGAACAATGACAAATCTTGACCGTATTCATCCGTGCGCTTGTTTGTATAGGCAGACTGGAACTGATGAATCAAGTAGCCATGAGCTCCGTGAATTTCAATCGTATCTACGCCAGCCTTGATCGCACGCTCGGCAGCCAAACGAAATTTTTCCACCATTTGCTTAATTTCGTCCGTTGTCAGTTCGCGGGGCGTTTTATACGTCTCAGTCTCATCGAATGGAATGGCGGATGGCGCAACCGGAATTTCGGCGTGCTCCGCTTTACGTCCCGCATGAGCAATCTGAATGCCAATTTTAGCTCCGTATTGGTGAACGGCATCGACGATTCGCTTCAAAGGAGCGATATGGTCGTCGGACCATAACCCTAGGTCAAAATCGGTAATCCGACCGTCCGGCTCAATATCAGTCATCTCAATAATGATAAGGCCCGCGCCGCCAATTGCGCGGCTAAGGTAGTGATTATAGTGCCAATCGTTTACGATACCGTCATTATTCTTGACTGCATATTGACACATTGGTGGCATCACGACACGATTTTTCAGTTCCAAACCTTTTAACTTATAGGGTGTAAATAAATGATCCATTTAATATTCCTCCCAGTAGTTACTTTCAATGATATGACATAAGCATCACCAATTTAATAAAATCCTATTAAAGACTTAAATCTGCATAAAATGGCGGCGTTGCGCCAAGCATACGGGCATAAACGTATAGTTGTCCTTTATGATGTACCTCATGACCTATTAGGCGATGAAGAATATCCCAAGGACGTCACTCCCCACCTGTTTCGGACAAAATCGCTACAAGCTCGCATTGCGATGCATTCTCCAACGTTTCAAAACTTGTTGTCCAGTATTAGTTCGTTTGTCATATATATTACCTCCTAATAGTAGATAGAGAGTTAGCCCCGCCATTGTTGGATATATTACCAGGGCTCCATTCCTACTTCCGTAAATAATCTGATCGCAAAATGCAAAAGATCATGTTAGCATTTCGTTGTGTTTGCCGCATCCATACTGTAACATCTCAGAGCTGTGAATCGAACTACCGATATGTTTGGTGTGGAATAACAATAAGTTATGGGGGATGGACGTGAAGATCGAATGGTTAGAAGCCTTCCGGCAGACGGCTGAAACGAAGAGTTTAACGAAAGCTAGTGACATTCTGCATATTAGCCAGCCCGCCTTGAGCAAACAAATTCGTAATTTAGAGGATGAAGTGGGCGCGCAATTGTTGGTGCGATCATCCACAGGCGTGACTTTGACGCAGTCTGGCCAGATTGTACTTGAAAGAAGCAAGAAAATTATAAGCGAACTCAACGAGTTGAGAAGAGAGATTACACAAAGCCAAGCAGAGGGCAAATTAGATCTTATTATTGGATCTTGGCCAAGCATTGCAACTATTTTCTTGCCTAGCCTTATGGCAGCGATTAAACTGGAAGAAATCAAAGTGGCGTTCAAAATCAGAGTATTTTACAGTTTTTTTGACTTGCTCAAAAATATAGAAAACGGTACCATTGATGCTGCCTTATTTGATGACAGAGGTGTACAGCATAATTTTCATACAGCGCCTGTCTTTAAGGAAAATTTCTTCTTATTTGTTAATGTCAATCACCCTATATATGGAAATAAAGACAAAGTATCCTTTGATGAGATAAAAGAAGACACCTTTGTCGTGTTGCCTGAGGGGTGTGATGTTAGGATGTTGGTTGAGAAAGAGTTTTCAACTAGAGGAGAAACGTTACATATCGCGTTAGAAATTGAGCTCGGGCAAAGCATCCTTGGTTTTGTACACGCCAATTTGGGCATAACCATTTTGCCTGAAATATTCATCATCCAAGCCAAGCCTACGATCAAAGTAATYCCCATTACTGATTTTGGATTGACCCGTCAAATCTCAGTTATTACTCGCGACAAATCGATAAGTAAACAGTTGTTAACTTTATTTGATTCGAATTCGAATCCGAACACTGCTACCTGAACTTTAAAATATTATAACCGCTATTTACGCGGCTTTTTATTGCGAATTCCCTCTACCGTACAGTGACTTTGCTCGCACAAATTCTTAGCGTGTTTCGAGCGCTGGGATTCAGCGAAGAAGTCACAATCGATTTTTATATAGGATAACGAGTCAGCTAAAGTGTACAAGAAAAGACCGTTCGGGCGAGCCTTTCACTCGTCCAATCGGTCTCTTTTTCTTTTATTCCTTTATGCCACAACGCAAACTGGTCACCTTTGGTACCGAGGAAACAAAATTAGCAT
>NZ_JBFTQB010000503.1:0-10925 GCF_056398785.1 Paenibacillus sp. 01T422
CTTCTAGTCCCTCCAGAATCCAGCCTGAACGTTCTTCGCGCAAAGTTCGAGGGATTATGAAGCGACTCTGCCCCTCTTTGCGCAGCTGCAAGCAGCTCTTCCATTCGATAGCTTTGCGAATCATTTCTTTACGTGTGGAACCATGGTAGGAGCGAAAATCTTGCAGCCAACTTAACGGGATATCCCCCATATCCGGGTACATGCCATCTCTTTCAGGCAATTCGGTATCCATTTCATAAAGCTGAATAGAATCTCTGGAATAACATAAACCCGGCGTCAAGTTTCTGGGCCCTTTCTCGGCATCGATTCCCGGATCTTTTACTACTGTACGACTGCTTTTAGGGTTATATCCCATATTCTCTAAACATTTGGTAAGCTGTGCTAATTGAGCTTTGGGCACGATGAAGTCAGCATCGCCAATACGCTCCCTAAGAAATGGCTGGCATTTCTCGTTTCTGAGCAGGGCCTCTGCCAAATCATTCGATCGGCAGCGAAGCAGCGTTACCTCTTCAAAATGCACCTTGCCAGTCTGCTCGCCCCATTGCCGCAGGGTTACGTTTATTGGCTCTGGAATATCATAATAAGCATTCTCTTGCAGCACGGAAATGATCTCTTCACTACTTTGCCCCATTTCCCAGGCACGATGAAAGCCTTCTTTTGTCATACGATAGGTACGAACATGATCCGTTTGCTTAAGATCAGCGAACGCTGCGATGTCCCATTCCATTCGCAGCTCTGCATCAGGAAGCAGCAGAATTTCAAAGTCAGGCTGCACATAAAACGAAGGATTCTTCGGTTGTTTTTCCAATGTTTCCCATTCACCCCTCGGTGATATCAGCCATCGAAACCAAATACCGCCTTCTTTGCTCGCAGCAAGCTCTACGAAACGGAAGATGGACAGCGGCTCTACCCAGGTAGACAGCAGTGCATGAGTCATAGAATCTGCCTCTTTCATCTGACCACTCTCGGAGCAGCACTCCATGATCGCTCTCACGATAACGTCCAACTCAACCCATTGCCCTGTGTCTGCCCTCTCCATCCATGCTAAGCCATGTTGAAGCCAGACAGGAGCAGGCAGCTGTAATTGACGCCAAACGCCGTAAAGCGCCTTCTGCTGCTTCTCATAGGGGCCATCCAGCCACGCTAGGAAAGCGTCCCTGCACACGGCGAGCTGGTCGCCATTTGCCGAAATGAACCCCATTCGGATAGCCATTTCTAGCATCAGTACTGCACCATCATTATAAATATCTCTGAATGCATAAGTAATTCCCGCGGTTCGCAGCAGGTCACTTGGAAGAGCGAGATGCTCAGTAAGCTTTAGAATCTGCTTTTTATGTAACGTTCCTTTATTGGTTAGAGGTAGTGAAGGCTGCTGTGAACATGCCACAACAAAATGAAAGAGCTGCTGGGCAAGACCTCTCGGATGCACGGTCGCTTCTTCCAGCTGTGAAGCATTCGCGTGAATAACCCCCGCTGACAACGGTTCTAGCGTGCTTTCATCCACAATAGTGTCAAGTTTTACAGAAGGAAAAAGCAGTCCCTGCCACGCGTCAAAAGCATCCTCAGGCAGCACAAAAAGCTGCTCCCCCCAGGCTTTGCGGAAAGCAGCAATAACGCCTGCACGTCTAAGACCAACCAAGCCAATGGCGACTTGTGCGCCGGCCATGCAGATGCCCGCTTGCTTTTCAAGCGAAAGGCTCGTGAATGATTCACAGCCGAATGCAGAAAGAATAAGGCGCAGCGTATTTTTCTCATCCACGGACAGTTGAGGCAGCAGTCTTAGGAGATATTTTCGGTCAGTCAGCAGATCAGGCAATGAAACTCCTTCGTTGATGTAAGAAGAGCACCAAGCTTGGCTAGAAATAAGCTTCTTCAGAGCTTCCGGCATCCGACTTACTACATGCTCATATCTCATGCTGTTCTCCTTTTCGATCTTTCGTCTCAGGACTCCAACGAGTAATGCGGTATTCATATCCTTGCTCGACCAGAAACAGTTGACGTTTCATAGCAAAATCCTGCTCTTTCGTATCCTCGCTGATGATTGAATAAAATACCGCTGCATTCGCGCCACTGCTTTTCGGGCGAAGAATGCGCCCAAGCCGCTGCGCTTCTTCTTGGCGCGATCCATAGCTGCCCGATACCTGGATAGCTACCGCGGCATCAGGTAAATCAACGGCAAAGTTAGCCACCTTGGAGACGATTAACAGCGGCAGCTGCCCTTTTTTAAATTGATCATAGAGTTCCTCTCTGAGTTCATACGCCATAGAACCACTGATCATCGGTGCACCGGTGTGAGCTGAAATCTGTTCTAACTGATCAATATATTGGCCAATAATTAATGTGGGTTCATCGATATGAAGCCCCAGCAAGTGGTCAATCACCTGTTGTTTGGCCCTATTTTCACCTGCAATCCGGAATTGCTGCCTGGCGCCAGAGGCTCCGTACAGATCGCGATCACCTTCGGATAGATGAACGCGCACTTCGTGGCAGGTAACCTTAGCAATCCAGCCTTGCGACTCGAGTTCCTTCCAGGCCATATCAAACTTCTTGGGCCCTACTAGGGAGAAAACATCCTCCTCCCGGCCATCTTCCCTGATGAGCGTAGCGGTCAACCCGAGTCTACGAGTCGCCTGAATATCCGCTGTAGCCCGGAAAACAGGAGCCGGCAGCAGATGCACCTCATCATAAATGATCAGCCCCCATTCTCTTTCGCTGAACAAACGCATATGAGCGAAGTCGTCTTCCTTTTTCCCACGATGTGTAAGAATTTGATAAGTTGCTATAGTGACTGGCCGTACGTCCTTCGTTGTTCCGTTATATTCGCCGACCTGGTCTTCTGCCAGCCCAGTTTTGCTCAAAATTTCGCGCTTCCACTGCTTCACAGATGTAACATTCGACGTAAGGATCAGCGTAGCGCAGTTGCATCTCGCCATTGCGGCGATGCCAATCACGGTTTTGCCTGCCCCGCAAGGCAGCACGAGAACGCCGCTTCCGCCTTCTCCGATACGATGAAAGGCATCAACGGCGCTTTTTTGATAGTCGCGCAGTTGAAAGGGTTCTTCGACTGCTTCTTCATCGCGCAGCTGGATTGGAAGAAATTCACCGGTTCGGTATGCGGCCAAATCCTCAACCGGATAGCCAAGCTTAATCAATTCCTGCTTCAACACGCCGCGATAAGCCGGCGAAATGGCAATAGCCCGCTCGCCGCGGGTATCTTCCAAATATTTTTTCAGCGAATCGTACGCACGAATTTCTTTCAATATGACGGTATCATCGCTGACGAGATAGAGTTCGCTGCCGACATTTTCCATGCGCAGAATGCCATATCGGTTTGCATATTTACGAATTCCGCTGAGCACAGTGGAAGGAACACCGAATTTCGCGTTTTGCTGCAAGCAAGCCGACATTTGTTCAATTGGCATACCTGCAGCCGTTGCATTCCACAGCGATAAGGGCGTAATCCGATACATATGGAGATGCTCCGGGCTTTTGATGAGATCCGCGAAACGGGATAGTACTCCCCGAACGGACTCAAATTCAGGATGATGTGTCTCCAATAAGACAGACAAATCGCTTTGTACGATCAGAGGTCGGGTAGGATCTACTTTCATTGGTTGCCATCTCCTTTCTCACTAGTATGAAAGGAAAGGGCGGGATTTAAACCTATCTGGCCTATCCGTTTTATTCACGAAAAAGCAAAACGGGCAGCCCGGCAACGATYGCCGAACTACCCGTTTATTAAATTCTATTCAACGCGAATTGCATTCTCCTGTGCAAGCAAGCAGAGTTCTGCTGCTTTGAACGTATGAGCCTGCGTCATCGCATTCTCCGTCCGGTTGATACAGTCAAGGATCAATTGGCCAAAGAAAGGAAAGCCGACTTGTCCATGAAGACTGTAGTGTTTCTCGCCTTGCTGATTAACCAGATACAACTGATCTCCTTGTGGGTCACGCGCGATGTCAATATATTTACGAAGCTCAATATATCCTTCTGTTCCCAGAATCAGCGTGCGTCCGTCGCCCCACGTCCCAAGACCGCTCGGTGTCAGCCAGTCCACGCGGAAATAGTTGGTCGCCCCGTTATCCCCAACAAGTGTAGCGTCACCGAAATCCTCTAGCTCCGGATAATCCTTCGCGTGGTAGTTCGCTACTTTACTGCTTACAACGGTAGCATCTTTGCATCCCGCGTAATGCAGAAATTGTTCGATTTGATGAGAGCCGATATCACACAGAATACCGCCATACTTATCTTTTTTGAAAAACCAATCCGGTCGGCCAGCAGCACCCAATCGGTGTGGTCCTAGTCCAATCACCTGTACAACACGGCCGATAGCGCCTTCTTCAATCAACTGCCCGGCAAACACAGCACTTTCTACGTGTAGACGTTCGCTGAAGTAAACCGAATATTTACGGCCAGTCTCTTCTACCTTTGCTTTGGCAGCGGCAAGCTGATCCAGCGAAGTGAATGGTGTTTTGTCCGTAAAGTAGTCTTTGCCATGCTCCATCGCTCTGATGCCTAGCGGTCCACGCTCAGATGGAACTGCAGCTGCAGCGATCAGCTTAACTTCAGCGTCACCGAAGATTTCTTGCTCCGAAGAAGCTGCTTTTGCTTGCGGGTATTTCTCGATGAAAGCTGCTACTTTCGCAGGATCTTGGTCATAGACCCATTTCAGTTCGGCTCCAGCTTCCAATAAACCATTACACGGATAGCAGCATTGCATTGGAAAGCATTAAGCCTTTGATGCCTTCTTCCCCTGGAGCAACAAGCGGCGTACCATGTAGGATCGCATCTACGAAGTTTTGCGTAATTCCCATATGGCTTGTTTCTTTGCCTTCGATTGGGATGTCGATTTTCCAGCATTCTGGTTGACCGAATCCACCTTTGAATGTTTCGTTAAACTCTCTTTCGGAAACGCGCAAACGCCAGAATGTCAGCTTGCCATCTTCAATGACAATTTTGCCGCGATCACCGGAAATTTCGAAACGATTTGTTCCCGGAGCTTCCCCTGTTGTTGTAACGAACAAGCCTGTTGCGCCATTCTCGTACTCGACGAATGCTGTTACATCATCCTCAACCTCGATATTGCGGTGCTTCCCGAAGTAACAGAATGCGCGAACACGCTTCGGCATCATGTCAATCGTCCACTGCCACAAATCAAGCTGATGCGGATCCTGGTTAATAAGAACACCGCCGCCTTCACCAGCCCAAGTTGCACGCCAGCCGCCTGAATCGTAGTAGCTTTGGGATCTGTACCAGTTCGTAATGATCCAGTTCGTTCTGCGAATTTCGCCGAGTTCACCGGATTCCACTAGGTCTTTCAGCTTTTTATATAAAGGATTTGTACGTTGGTTATACATCATGCTGAACACTTTACCTGATTCTTTAGCAGCCTCATTCATTTGACGCACTTGTTTGGTATACACGCCTGCCGGTTTCTCACACAAAACATGTAGTCCAGCTTTGAAAGCTTTTATCGCTACTTCGGGATGATCATAGTGTGGAGTCGCAATCAGTACGCTATCAATGATGCCCGAGTTCAGGAAGGCATCAAGATTGTCGAATAATTGGATGTCCTGACTTAGGTTTTCTTTCGCCCATTCCAAACGATCCGCTCTGAATTCACATATAGCTGTTAATTCAGCGCCTTTTACTTCGTTCTTCACCAAATATTTGGCATGTCCAGTTCCCATATTGCCCAGACCGATAATACCAATCCTAACTTTCTCCATATGTAATCACCTTTTTCTTGTCAGATTCAAAATTGAACACGTTACCAATGTAGCATATTTAAGAGTCCGCATCTTGTCGCAGATTGACTACCTTATTGCGAACTTTGACAGATACGACGCTTTAGCCAAGCAAAAAGGACCGGGTTCCCGGTCCAAATTACTCAGAGTATTCCTTTTACCTAGCTCCAACCGGCGTTTTGTCGGAAGAGATTTTACCGAGCGCTTGACCGGCTTCATCTTCGAAACTGCCGCGCACCGCCAAATCCCCGATTGCTACGATACCCACGAGCTCACCGTTCTCAACAACCGGCAGTCGCCGGATTTGATTTTTCGCCATTATCTTGGCTGCTTCTTCAATTGAGGTATTCGGATCTATCGTTGCAATATCCTTCGTTATCACATGTTCAACGGCCGTAGAACCTGAATGCTTTTCCGCATATCCGCGAACTACCAAATCTCGGTCGGTCACAACACCAATGAGCTTTTTACCGTCAACAACGGCAACGAATCCAATATCATGTTGTTTCATTTTCAAAGCAATTTCGTATACATTATCCTGCAAAGTTACTGTGACGCAATCTTTGCTCATAATCTCCCGAACGGTTTTACCAGCCATGTCCATGATCCCTCCCTTAGAGTTGTCTTACAGACATAGCATTCTCCAAAGGGTGGACGGCATTCATGCCATATAATCCAAAGCCATTCCAAGCAGCAAATTAGCCGCATTCAACATGGACTTCTCATCGATATCAAATTTGGGATGGTGATGCGGATGAATAATCCCTGCTTCTACATTACCTGCCCCTATAAACATGTAACAGCCTGGTCGATGGTGCAAATAATAAGAGAAGTCTTCTCCGGCCATAATAAGTGGGGATTCATGCGTAGCGTCTGCTCCAAATAAGGCGGCTCCTACCTTGAAAAATCGCTCTGCTTCATTCGCATCATTAACTACTGTTGGATAGCCCAGCTTGTAATCAATCTCGTAGGAAGCTCCGAACATTTCACAGGTGGACTGCACCATCCGTTCGATGCGCTTCTTGACATCTTGTCTAAGCTCAGCGTTAAACGTCCTAACGGTTCCGCTTAGTGAACTCGTTTCTGCAATAACATTGAAGCTCGTCCCTCCGTGAAAGGAACCAATGCTTACGACGCATGGTTCGATTGGATCTACTTGACGGCTTACAATCGATTGCAGATTCACAACTAATTGCGAGGCAACGTAGATGCTGTCAATGGTTTGATGAGGCAATCCGCCGTGACCGCCTTTTCCTTGAATCTGGATCGTAAATTCGTCGGGAGCAGCCATTAGTGGGCCTGCTTTGGAGTAAACGTTGCCTACTGCGAATGGTGTCCACAAATGCACGCCAAACACAGCATCAACACCTTCAAGCGCTCCGTCTTGGATCATGGAGTCTGCGCCGCCAGGGGTGATCTCTTCAGCATGCTGAAACAGGAAAACCAGATTTCCTTTCAGTTCAGTCCGGCGCTTACTTGCTACCTTCGCAATCCCGAGCAGTGTTGAGGTATGCGCATCGTGACCGCAAGCGTGCATAACCCCTTTGGTTAGCGACGTGTACGAGCAGTCTTTCTCGTCTTGAATAGGAAGAGCATCCATATCGGCTCGCAGAGCAACAGTTGGCCCGTCTCCACTGCCGCGCAGCAGCCCGACAACTCCGTTGCCACCAACACCTTGGCGAACTTCAATATCTAAGCTGCGAAGGTGAGTCGCTACGAAATCAGCCGTCCGGTATTCATGGAAGGAGAGCTCAGGGTTTTGATGCAGATAGCGCCTCCAGCCGACCATTTCTTCATAAATGGCTTGTAAGTCCGCTTGAAAATCAATCATAGATAAATCCTCCGCTCATCCTTATATGTAGATATTTCATATTTGCCTTAGTGATTGAACCTATTCTACCAAATTAATGCTCCAGTTTCATCTCCAAAGTGCCATCAAATATTAGAAATTAGACGAAGCTATCGACTTGCAGAACCATTGGAAACATACTATCATGAATAAAGAATGCATACGTACAATATGGAGGCGTTATAAGTGATTATTGAAGCAACTGGCTTAAAAGGCTTAAAAAGCGATTTGGCTCACCTGGATGAAGTAACGACGAAGCTTGGTTTCGTGCGCTGGCAGTGGGAATACACTCGTGCTACTTATGATTTCAAAATGGAAGATAAAGCAAGTCGAAGAGGAACGCCGGATTTTCTGCTGCTTCTATTAACCTTTGTGCTTGTATGCTTCGGTCTGGCCATGGTTTTCAGTGCAAGCTCGATGACAAGTGCTTATTATGGAGATCCCTGGGCATTCACGAAAAAGCAGTTAATCGCAGTCGGGATTGGAACCATCGGCATGCTCTTTTGCATGAATCTCCATTACACGAAGCTCAAAAAGCTTGTAATCCCTGCGTTCTTCTTTATCGTGATTGCCTTAATCTTCGTTATTTTCACAACCAAAGCTAATGGGGCCAGCAGTTGGTACACGCTTGGTAAATTCGGCATCCAGCCAACAGAGTTCGCCAAGTTGATTGTTATCCTGTATTTGGCTTCATTAATCAGCAACAAGGACGAAAAATTCCGCAATTTCAAAAAGGGACTGCTCCCTGCCTTAATTGTTGTTGGCTTCGTCTGTTTTCTGATCATGCTCCAGCCGGACTTTGGTTCATGCATGATTCTTTTTATTTGCTCGGCGATTGTGATTATGGTTGGCGGCTCAAATTTGAAGCACATCTTCTTGCTGGGGACGAGCTTACTGACCCTTGGTTCAATTGGTGTAGCCCTTTACATGTTAAAAGGCGGTGCCAAGGACACTGACTATCGAATTGACCGTTTGACTTCGTTTCTGGATCCTTTTTCAGACCCCCAGGGCTCTGGGCATCAAGTTGTCCAATCCTTGTACGCATTCGGACATGGCGGCTTGCGAGGGGCTGGTTTTGGACAAGGCATCCAGAAACTGCACTACTTGCCTGAGGCCCATAACGATTTTATTTTTGCCATTATCGGTGAAGAATTAGGATTCATAGGAAGCTCGCTATTTATTCTTGTTTTCATTTTCTTCATTTGGCGAGGCATCCTTATTTCTGTGCGCAGTCCGGATATGTTCGGCATGCTTGCAGGGGTAGGTATCATGGTGATGTTCGGCTTTCAAGCCTTTGTTAATATCGGAGGCGTCACAGGAACCATCCCTCTTACCGGGGTAACCCTCCCCTTTATATCAGCCGGAGGATCTTCTATGATGGTCTCTCTGATCAGTATGGGGATTATACTTAGCATATCTCGGGAACAAACGGGTAAGGAAGAACCTGTTACCAAAAAAAGACCCTAATCGACACGAAATTCGATTGGGTCTTTTTTTTATTTTACACGATTAGGATCGTCAGCAATTTCGTCTTCTCTGAAGGCAACACCTTCTACTTTAACGTTCACTTCAACCACGTTTAAGCCTGTCATATTCTCGACAGCTTCCCGGACGTTCTCTTGGAGATCCCTGCATACATCCTGAATACGGGAACCGTAATTGACGATAACGCGTAAATCGATGGCCGCTTCCACTTGACCTACCTCTACCGAGACGCCTCGTTGCACGTTTTTACCACTCAAGCGCTTAGCTAAGCCTTCTGAAATGCCACCAGACATTCCTGCTATGCCAGCTGTTTCAAGAGCTGCAAGACCTGCTATAGTGGATACTACATCATCAGAAATACGAATTAAGCCGGTTTGATTGTCTTCGGACATATGGATCAACTCCTAATATAGGGTTCTTTGAATGGAATGCCAAACTTCTCCACTCTGGTATAAATCTATTGTAATAAGTTCAATAGATGAAAGCAAGAACTGCTGCAAATGTCCAAAGTGAATTTACTTTATCGGGCAAAGTGGGTATAGTAAAAAGAAGTAAAAAAGTTCCAATATTTCAAGAGTCGGAGGGTGTACATTGAAAGGTAAATTGTTTTATGCAGGTTTAATCATTTCTTTTGTATTGACAGGGATTGCACACTACATGCATCTGGATACAACCCTGCAATTCGTCATTGCCTGTATCGCGATTATTTTTGTCGCCGGGTTCCTAGGCAAAGCGACTGAAAGTGTGGCCCATTATGCTGGCGAACGGGTAGGTGGATTTCTTAACGCTACGTTTGGCAACGCAGCCGAGCTAATCATCGCCATCTTCCTTGTGAAGGATGGCTTGTACGATATCGTTAAGGCCAGCCTTACAGGGGCTATTATCGGGAATCTCCTGCTGGTACTGGGTCTTAGTATTTTTGCAGGTGGACTCAAATTCAAAGAGCAGACGTTTAACGTAAAACTCGCTTCCCACAATTCATCCTTGATGATTCTAGGCGTCGTGGCACTTTTCATTCCTGCGATTTTCACAGGAGGTTTAACAACCAAAGAGACATCCACGATGAGCATGATCGTAGCGATTTTACTTATAGTCGCTTACTTGCTCTGGCTTCTGTTCTCCATGGTTACCCACAAAAGTGTGCTTTCTGATGCATCCGTTGAGCACGGAGAGGCTGCTTGGTCCAAATCAACCTCTATTCTCTTCCTAGTTCTATCCACTGTCATGGTTGCTTTCACGAGTGAATGGCTGGTAGGCACTTTAGATGAAGTTACTCATAAATTTGGATTCTCTGAGCTCTTTGTCGGGGCCTTCCTCGTAGCCATTATCGGAAATGCAGCCGAACACAGTGCAGCCGTCATGATGGCGATGAAAAATAAAATGGGCGCAGCCGTTGAAATCGCCATCGGCAGTTCCTTGCAAATTGCGCTCTTCGTAGCTCCAGTGCTCGTGTTGGTCAGTTTCTTCATGAGCGGTACGCCAATGAATATCGTATTCACAACCTATGAGATAGCTGCCATCGGGGTCGCCGTCTTCATAACCAAATCGATCACGCAGGATGGGTCAACCAATTGGTACGAAGGTCTCCTGCTGCTCTTTGTCTACATCATCTTAGGCGTCGTGTTCTTCCTAGTCTGACGGTCATTTAATGCCATCTACATACGCTTAACAAAAAAAGTAACCCGGTTGATGGGTTACTTTTTGTTATTCAGCGCTTCATATAGCTGAGCAAGGTTACGTTCAAGCTTGCTGAGAATTTGCTTGCCTGGCATCTCGGAAATAAGTCCCGCACGAATGGCAAAATCAATTTCTCTAGACAGACCGTACATTTGCGTATCTAGAAC
>NZ_JBFTQB010000504.1:0-8856 GCF_056398785.1 Paenibacillus sp. 01T422
TTCGTACTTAACAGAAGTTCCATCGTTTGGTTGACGTCATTAACGTTGAGTTTCTTGGCTTGGCCAGATGCGATAAACTCATCAATGCGGATCGTCAAATCTTGCGGGTAAAAGGGTGCAAACGATTTGTTTTTCAGAAGTTTTGCTGTGATATACAGATTTTTAACATTTAAATTCATTGCACGCCATTGGTCCAGGTTCGCATTATTATTGGGGTCGAAATTTTCAATATCAGGATCGATTGTGCCATTCCAAGCAACAATAGAATCAAAGTAATTTTTCTGAGCTGTCAGTGCCWGCGTTTTGGCTTCTACGAAATAAGCATCTTTTTGAATGGCATCAAGCAGCTGCGGCCCGCTCAGCCCATTTGCTTTGCTTTGATAACTTTTCAGCGTGTCAGCAAAAAGCTTTAAGCTTTTGAGATATCCTTGATGCGATTGAACGAGAAGCGGCGAGGTTGCCGGCATATTTTTACTTTGGAGATCCACATATTTCTCATCAGCCAGCTTGTTTAATTCTTTCAGCACGGCTGAGGCGTCAACGGTTGAATTACCAGCTTCGATTTGACTCATCAATTCAAACCATTTATTCTGAAATTCCCTAAAGGGCAAAAAGATGGTATGGTAATAAGAAACGAGAACCTGCTGGTCGTAGGCCCCATATTCTTGAACAACCGCCTTATCGGCATGCAATATTTTCTCGTATTTCTGATCCGATTTTTCCTGCCCGATTTTCAATCCGTAGAAGAAGGCGCCGAGTATACAAACAAGCATAAAGATAAACATGAGGGCAAATAAATAATCAGTGCGGGTAAGACGCTTATCCATAATCAAGCTCCTTATTCTCTCTTTTTCTTTTAACTTAGTATAGGTGAAATAGGTATAAAAGGGAATATGTGAGGAAAGAGGCTGCATCTATGAAGAAATTCGATTTTAAGAATATCCGCTTCGGAAAAGTCGATGTGAATGATCTCAATGACCGAACTTTACTGCTCAATCTGTACATAACCCAACTACTTACGCTTATTATCGGAATCATAATCATTTTTTTTCAGAGCAATCATAAGTTTATTTCAATGTTCACGATTCAGGGCGGTTGGAAAATCCCGATTTGKGGGAGTTTATTTGCAATAGCCGTCCTTGGCATTGATATGTTAATCTCAAGGTGGGTGCCTAAGGAAGTGTCTGATGACGGCGGAATCAATGAGATGATCTTCGGACAGCGTCCGATCTGGCATATCGCGCTCATCTCATTCATTGTTGCCATCTGTGAAGAAGTATTGTTTCGCGGAGCCATTCAGCATGCCTGGGGACCTTATTGGACCAGTATATTGTTCGCGGCGATCCATATCCGTTATTTGCAGCATTGGCTCATGACAGGGATGGTATTTAGTATAAGCTACGGCCTCGGCTGGATTTATCTACAAACCGGAAGCCTCTGGGCACCAATTATTGCTCACTTTATCATTGACTTTGTCATGGGATGCATACTTCGTTTTGGTAAGGAGGAGGAAGAACAGAGCACATGAATGCAGAGGGAAAAATGCCTTCTCGTTCTCAGCGAAGGCCAATTGAAATGGAGGAAGATGACACCTATTTACCGCCGCGGCAAGCGGTGCATCCCTCTGAACGGGGAAAATGGACCCGAATCTTTTACGTTACATTACTTTGGTTATTTGTCATATTAGTCATTAGTTTAACGGTGTGGGGGATTAGGTACTATTCATAAAATCTCCCAGTTGGGCTAAGTTGTGTTAATCAAATAGAGAAGCTATGATAGATTCATAGCTTCTTTTTTTATGGGCTCACTTTGTCATGGGAGGATTTAGTTGCAATGAATGTGATTCAAGTACAAAGAAAATGGACGAATACTGTAAAAATAATAGCTGCACTTTTTGTTTTATTATCCAGTTTAATTTGGTCGTCAAAGCCATCTTACGCGTTTTCCTATGGTTATTTGACTTATCCTCAGGGTAATGTAGGCTTATTACGACCAGATATCGGAGTGAATTTAGAGTTTAGTGAAGGGAAATCGCCAGAAAGCTATCATTTTTACCTCAATGATCAGGAAGTGAATGCTACTTACGATCCTGTTTCTGTTAAATATGTGTATCAACCAAAGGAAGATTTGAAGCCTGGCACATATTCGGCTCGTTTATCCTTTAATTTCAGCGGTTATGAGCCAGTTCAAATGAATTGGAGTTTTACGGTGGTACAAGGAGCTGTAACACTTTCTTCGGATACTAGCCAGGAGCAGCAAGCAGGTCTGCAAGCGATTAATGACTATCGGGTTAAAATGGGCTTAACACCAGTGAAGTTCAGCAATGCTCTGAATATAGCTGCACAGAAACATGCGCAATATTTGTCGCAAAATAAAATCGATCCGATTAAAACGTCAGTTTCCTTGCATGATGAGGACCCAGCACTGCCTGGCTATATCGGCAAGTCGTTAAAAGAGCGCGCACAATTTATCGGATACACACGTGCGAGCAGCGAGGACGTAGCGTACAATCGGGTCTCGCTTGTTGAAGCAATTGATAGTTTGTTTGATGCTCCTTATCATCGAACACCATTCATGGTACCTGGACTCGTCGAAATTGGGGTTTATAAAGAAGGACCCTATCATGTCATTGAATTTGGATTTTCGGATGGGGTAGCACCTGAACTTGTTGTTTCTCCAGGAAGTAACGATGTCTATGTCCCTACAGTGTTTGATGGTCACGAAACGCCGGATCCAATGCGTAATCATACAGGAGCGGCATATCCGGTCGGCTACCCGATCATGGCTTCTATTAATGGACCAGACGTGAAGAAAGTTAAATTGGATGAGGCAGAATTAAAAGACGAAAGCGGGAACGCTGTAAGCCTGTTGAAGAATGAGCCTGGTATAGACGATCATCTGGATACTGAAGTTATTATCATGCCATCGAAGCCATTAGGGCTGGATACGACCTATACAGCGAAAATCAAACTAACGGCTACCATGAAGGATGGCACTACTAAGCCTTACGCCAAGGAATGGACGTTCCGCACAGAGCCTCGTGAGGGTTTAGGTGTGCTTAAGCTCCATAGTGATGCCGCTTCTTACACACTGCAAATGGGCAATTTCGGACTAAATCGTAATCATCTCGTTTCCTTTGCCTTAGCTGGCGACAAATACGTTCTCGATCTTATTCCGTTTGCTATGAAACAGAAGCCCTACATTCAAGAGGGAACCTCATTTCTATATATCCGAGATCTCGCTGCGGCTCTTGGTGCAACGGTGGAGTGGGATGATAAGCAGAAGGCAGCCATATACAAGAAGAAAGACAAGACGATCATGTTCTATACAAACCGGGATGCGTATAGCTTGAATGGTGTGGAGCATCAAACGGGTGCCGCGGCCAAGTTAGTTAATGAAACAACGATGATCCCGGTTCGATTGCTGTCAGAAGCGCTTGGAGCGAAGGTAACTTATGTGGAAAGCACCAAAACGGTCAATATTAGCTATTAAAAGTAAAAGCTTTGCAAGCCCCATCATGATGTGAGTGGGAGCTGCAAAGCTTTTTTTATTATCTCATTTCGAGCTCAATTGCATTCGGATCAACAAACGAGTATCCTTTTTCCTCTAACTGCGTCAGCAGAGTATCTAGAATTTTGACCGTCCACGGCAGTTCATGCATCAGAATGTTGCTGCCACCGTGCAACTGCTTCATGACATTCTCGATGACTTTGTTAGGATCATTTTTTTGGTTGGTCATTTCCCAATCCAATGACCCGTTTGACCAAGTCATATAGAGCATTTTATTTTCTTTTATTTTGGCTTTCAAATAATCGTTGCCCGAACCAAATGGCGGACGGAAAAACTGTGGGGCTTGCCCGGTTAATTCTTTAATAATTTTTTGAACATCGTCGACTTGTTGATCAATCTTGGCATTTGGCATGTCTTTCAAATTGTCATGATCCCATGCATGATTGCCAATGACATTGCCGCTTTCATGGATGAGCTTAACGAGTTCGGGCTTTTGCTTGATCCTGTACCCGTTGAAAAAGAAAATCGCCTTCGCGTTATGTTTTTTGAGGGTATTGATTAACGATTGATTCATCTCTTGCTCTTTGGGGCCATCATCAAAAGTTAACAGGATAATTTTCTTGTTTCCGTTAGGGTCATTAGGGACGATATCATAATTTTTGTTCATATGATAGTCCTTCTTAACTTCTTGCGGGGCGGGTTTAGTTGGCTCAGGCGTAGGTGTGGGAGCCGGTGTTTGGGTAGGTGCCGCCGTAGGAGTAGGGCTAGCAGCTGTTACAGCTGCAGTTGGTGTCGCACTGGTTGTGGAAACTGGGCTTTTGGCCGGTTGGCTTTCACTGCAGGCAGAGAGGAATATCATCATGCTGATCAACAGGACACTGGCTTTGTTATTCATTTCTCGTTCTCCTCAGGCAAATTAACTTCTTTCGTCTACCCTTATAGTACCACATTTCGCATAGAACATATCTCCTTTGTTTTCCTCTTATTTGGACGTATGCCCTTTCTACAACTCGCACAACCTATGAAGGATTCATACTAAATTAACATGGAGGGAGACCCAATGAAGATAGGTACTTTCTTGTTAGGTGGCATTGCCGGAGCTGCAGCGGTCGTCTATCTGAATCGCAAAAGTAAATCAATGTTGTTCTCCGCGTTCAGCTCATCCAGTGAATCGATGGGGAAAATTTTGCAAGCCAATAAGGAAAATTCGTCGACAATTCAATAAATGCTCACGGCAGGCACAGTCAGGCAAACCCACGGGGCCGGCTGTGCTTTTTCTTTTTATACATAACTTGCGCGTGCAATTGGAATCAAATAGTGTTAACATGGTAGGTGAAAACGATAAAAGAATACTTGTCCAAATCTTGCTTCAAGGTTCACATTTTTGTTTTTTTATCATATTCTGTTTTAATAAGATGACCATGCTTTCGATGCAAGCTTTCCAATCGGGAGGCTCAAAGGAGGATCCTATCATGAAAATAGAACGCTTAAGTCAGGATAAGATACGGATTTTCCTAACATTCGATGACTTAACTGAACGCGGAATTCAAAAGGACGACATGTGGAGAGAAATCCCCAAAGTACACGAACTATTCAGTGAAATGATGGATCAAGCCTATTCAGAGCTCGGATTTGACCCGTCCGGACCTCTAGCTGTTGAGGTGTTTGCACTGCCAGCCCAGGGAATGGTTGTCATTGTAACAAGAGGCAAGCTTGATTTGTATGCGAATTCAGATTCGTATGATGATCATGAGGCTGAAGAAGTGTATGAGATGGAAGTAACGCTTGAACAAAGCGATTTAGTCTCCTATGCGTTCCGTGACTTTGAAGATCTGCTGCGTGTCTCCAAAGTAATTAATCCGCTTCTCATTGAAGGCGGCACCCTTTATTCCTACAAAGGGAAATATATTTTACAACTAGAACCTGTTGACCTTGAAGATACGAAGTACCAAGCGTTAATCGCGGTCCTGTCCGAATTCGGAGAAGCTGCTTCCGTAACACAAGCGGTGCTTGAAGAGTATGGGAAGACGATTATTGCCGATGACGCCGTGAAGGTGCTTTGTCAGCACTTTAAATAAAGGCCATCCTCTTTTCTTTTGTTGTTGAATGAAACAAGCATCTTCAAAAACAACCGTTTTTGTTGATGCTTTTTTTAATTGGATAGAAAGTGGTTTTGCATCCTTGCGAAGAGATGATGGAGGAGAAAATCATGACGAACTTAGAGCATAAGCGCCTAGCGCCAACATTGGCAGCAGTTGATTTGGACAGTTTACTAAGCTATTACCAGAAACAGATGAGAGAAGAAGCTTTTTTGTATTTGCAAAAAAGGGGGATTACCGAAGAAACCGCGCAATTATTTCGGATTGGTTTTGAAATCGGGAAAATTGGGTTCTAYGTCGATCAGAATCAATTAGGCGATTATTTTGAGCACAGGGTGATCCTGCCAATTCGTAATTACGACGGTGAGATTGTCGACTTAATCGGACGCTCGATTGACAATAAGGAGCCGAAATATAAGGCCTTGTATGGCGTTGACCAATATCTTTTTAATTACGCTGCCTTGGAAGATTCGGATGAAGTCATTTTGTGCAGTGGCATTTTCGATGTGCTTTCGCTTGTTCAGGCCAAAGTCCCCGCTGTTTGTGTTCCGGATTATGGAATATTTAAAGAGCACCATCTCTCACTTTTTACTGGGAAACGCGTCTATATTTGTATGGGGAACGATGAGTACGGACGGAGAGAGTCTACACGGATTGAATCTGTTTTACGCGAGCAGGGAAACGAAACGTATATTATTTCCTTGCCTGAGACCATTCGGGATATCAATGATCTTTTCGTAAGAGCGAAGAACCCAGTTGAGACATTCCTGGCGCTGGTTAATCAGTCGGTTGAAGAGGCAATGTTAGCTCCTGTAGCGCCGGATATTAAGAACAGCACCGTATATTTGGAAGAATATATGAAAAGATTCCGTGGGCAGGTAGCCTCCATTCGAACAGGTTTTGATAAGCTGGACACGCTCCTATTCGGCGGCTTTGGGAATGGTCTGTACCTACTTGCTGGGTCAGGCTCTATAGGCAAAAGCATGCTGCTGAAGCAGATGGCTGATCATATCGCGCTTGAAGAAACACCGGTCATATTCGTTTCTTGGGACATGACGAATTTTGAATTGTGGTCTCGCAGTATTGCGCGGATTATTGGCGTAGCGCCGCAGAAAGTGCTTGGCGGAAAAATAGATCCCGATCAAGTGGCTGAAGCAAATAAGCAGTATGGAAAAATCAGTAAGATGTTGTGGATGCTTGAGTGTACGATGAGTACGACACTGGATCAAGTCGCCGCTAATATAGAACGAATTGCGGTTATCGTGGGCAAAGAACCCGTCATCTTCATTGATCACTTGCAGCGAATTCCAATGGGCGAAGGCGCGGCGTCATTGACTTGGCAGCAGCAGCAAGCCGCTATTGCGTTTACACTTAAGCAATGGTCCCGAGAATGGGATTGCCCGATTATCGCAGCTACTGCTCTGGAGTTAGGTCAAGATAACGTGCCAGACCGTGTGCAGGCTTCTGCTGATGTCGTGATGATTATGCAGCCTGTGAAATCGGATGTCGATGGTCAACAGGCCATATCTCTTGCATTAACGAAAAACCGAAATGGCACAATAGGGAATATCCCTCTCGTTTTCCATAATGATTGCGCGCTCTTTACGGAATAAATCATAGAAAAGTCACTCCAAAATGACTATAATGTAATATGACATGACTGTACTGAGGGTACTTCATAACTTCTAGCATAAGGGGGAAGCCGCATTTGCAAATATTACCGATTGTTCTTGCAGCCGTAGCCCCAGGTCTCTCACTGCTCGCATACTTTTATTTAAAAGATCGTTACGAAACGGAACCCATCCATTTGGTTATCCGCATGTTCTTATTTGGTGTGCTGCTCGTATATCCGACGATGGTACTTCAGAATGCTCTGATTCAAGAAGTAGGCGAAGGAACTTTTATTTCATCGTTTCTCTTATCCGGAGGCATTGAAGAGTTTATGAAATGGTTCGTTCTGTATCATTTGATCTTCCGACATGAAGCATTTGATGAACCGTATGACGGAATCGTATACGCGGTTGCGGTAAGCTTGGGTTACGCTACTTTAGAAAATATTATCTACGCATTCCTGAATGCAGCCTCTTTCTCTGCGCTTATGATCCGCGCTCTGCTACCGGTTTCAGCGCATGCTCTATTTGGAGTCATGATGGGATATTACTTGGGGAAGGCGAAGTTCGTTCCTCACAAAGCTCGAAAGTATCTGTGGTTCTCACTCCTGCTGCCGATTCTCTGGCATGGATTGTTTGACTACATTTTACTCTTTTTCAAATCCAATTGGATCTGGGTCATGATACCAGTTATGACATTTCTATGGATTCGTACGATTTGGCGGGTTGACCGAGCAAATGCCCATTCGCCGCTGCGCGTAGCATCAGCAGAAGAGAAGATTAAAATGAGTTAAATTGGTCAATACTGGACAGTATAGATGGCAATTCCTGGCTCAAAGAGCTTGGAACTACCGGGAGGGTGTACATGTCCATAACACGAGTGAAAGTAAAGATCCGCTGCCGACAGTGCGGGGAAAAGTTCGTGCTGAAAGGTAAACGAGAAAAAGGCAAGATCGAAACGGGATTTAGGCAATGCATTTGCAGCAATGAGCATGACTTTGAAATAGAGACGGATGAATAGCGAGAGGCCATTCTTTATGAATAGGCCTCTTTTTGTTGTCAATCTTGTATAAACCTGTCTATCCACGCAAAAACTAAGCGCAAGTTTAGGGGATGAAAGGGGTATTCACGTGTATAAAAGATTGAGCATTGTCATGTTTCCATTCCTTCTGGTTGCTTTAATTGGTGCATCGGTTTGGGGGTACTTGGAGCATCAGGAGAAAAATACGATTTTGATTAAAGCAGAGAACCAATATCAGCGCGCGTTCCATGATCTCTCCTTCCATATGGATAAACTGCATACGGAGCTAGGGAATACGCTTGCTGTTAACTCAACGGCGGAGCCTTCTTACAGGAAAGGGCTTGTGAATGTGTGGCGGTTGACTAGTCAGGCTCAAAGCGACATCACACAGCTTCCGTTAACGCTGCTTCCTTTTAACAAAACAGAGGATTTCTTAGCGAATATGGCTAATTATTCCTACCGGATGTCCGTTCGTGATATGACCAAGCAGCCATTAACGGAAACGGAAATAAAAACATTAAGTTCGCTTTACGATCATTCCGCTGAGATTACAAAGGAAATACGCGGGGTCCAAGACAAAGTAATGACGAACAGTTTGCGTTGGATGGACGTGGAG
>NZ_JBFTQB010000505.1:0-5541 GCF_056398785.1 Paenibacillus sp. 01T422
ATTATAAGTGACTTCGGCCTTCCTCTCTTCATAGCTCATCCCCCTAACAGTAAAAGCATATTCTTCGTTTATATTCGTTATTACGGATAAAATTCCTTTTTATGTAAAATATCTATTGCTTTAATGAAACCAGGGAGCAGTTGCCGCATGGCGAGCTGCTCCCTGGTTTCTTGCGTTATCGTTCTTTCGTTAGTGCAATCATATTTCTCATATTCAGGTCCACGATATACTAATTCTAATTACTTTGAAAGTCGGGATAAAACCAATGTAAATCAAAAAAGAATTTTTCTAATTTTCTAAATCCATCACATCCATCATACACTCTATTCCATTGTCGTTTCGCATCATAAGTATCAATGTATCTAAATTCTAATTTRTWACTTTCAARCTGTCTTATTAATAGTTAGGCCCTTCATAAGGGTAATTCACTTCATTTTGTACAATATTTAWATCATAWACTGAAGTCCATCCGTAAATATGATTTGAATAATTAGAATCTCTGACAGAAACCACCAAGTTGTAAATACTTATGAATTTGTTACTTTCACTACTTATTTGTTCATAATGAGAACAAATATCATCCCATTTTCTAATCATATTAACTCTCCACAAATAGTTTATTATTATCAACTAACAAAGTATGACACAGTCCTCGAGTAGTGATTGTATTATTTTCACCGCCGTGCTATCCTTCTGCGTTAGCTCAACGCAACAACTATTATCGACGGAAAAACTCAGCTCATGAAGTTATAATGACAGCAGTTAAGACATACCCTTGCTGCTTTCGACATTTCAACTTGAAAACCAAGTTCAGATTCTAAAGACTGGAGAATTGACGGTTTTACCATTCTTTCAACCACAGCGTTGATATCGTAGCAATCTCCCATCCGAAGTGAACGATTTAATAGAGGGCAATCATACATATCTTTATGGTCATCCATGTTAACTCTCCTTAATTGCGTACTTCTGACAACGTAACGAGACCTAATGTAATTCCCTTGTGTGTTTATTTTACTCTCATTACCTCGTTAGTTTAGTTCCCCAGCTATTCCTTAAAGTAGCTTCCCATATATTTACTCTTTCAGATAKGAATCAATYGGCCCAAAATCTCCGCAGGAAATTATTAACTCAGCACTGTTTGGCATYGAGAAAAAGCCCATTGTTTGGGAAGCATATCCTTTTTCGCTAGGATCGACRTGTATATGATTGCCATCTGTAAAATCATTATGAGCCAGYCTTAGTAATTCCTGTGCAAAACCTATTAATCCATTTCTACTTAAAGTGATCATCACTCGCCGACATTTCGTGCTTTATCCCAAGTTTAATATTATTGTTCAGGATCAAGATAAATTAGCTCCCTATTACTAATAAAGGAATTTTATTCCCTAATTCCAAAAGAACCGTAGTAATCATTTCTTCATGTTGATAAGCTAACGCTATCTTTGCAAAAATGGACCAAGGAGTTTATACGCCTTGATCCTTTTTTTACTACTAACAATATTCATTCTCAGCCTCCCTGTGCTACTGTCATGTATATTTCAGATTCCACATAGCCAGAGGAGCGAATTGCTTCTCGCCATTGGTTATTGTTTATCACTCTCCTCGGTGGAATGCGTCAGGAAAGAAGTAGTCGGTATAGCTACATCCGCTATTTTCAGGATATGCCGAAATTTCTGGTGAATCGTAGCACTTAAGCGCCAGCTTTATATCATCCAAAGTTCTGATTCCATAGAACCGATGTTCATGACGATCCAAGGCGGACAAATGAATGCGTCCGATGAGGTACAGGCCGCATACGATGCAATGGAAAAGATAGCCGCAAAAGTATGGAGTAAACGTTAGTGCAACTGGCCAATTATCTGTCCACACACTTATAAAAAAATGATTTTACCCAAACTTTCGGAGATCCAATAATGGTAAGCATTTTCTTTGACGTAACTGCAATTCTGTCCGATCGCTTAACAACAAAAGGAGCAGCTGCCTCGGCGGCAGTCTACTCCCTAATCGCTGAACTATCGTTCTTTCTTAGCGTAGCAATGTTGCTGACAAGCATCTAGCTGTTAAACTATGTACTTGTATTTGCTGCATAAAAATGCTCATATTCTAACGATAAGAAAATGCTTCTATAGTTAAACCTGTTGTTGCATCTACAACGACATTAAATTCACTATTACTTCTGCGCGATGCTCCTGTTGATAATTTCATTAACTAATGACTGCTGATGGGATTGGGAAAAACACTCATACTCAGCGTTGTGACTCTCACATCATTTTCAGCTTGAACACAAATAGTWAACAAAAAGGTACCCACAAACCTGAACACCTTTTTTCAAAGTGCCAGCCTAGGGTACCTATTCACCGGGCCTGTCATTTAAACCATCCCTTCTCTTTAAAACGCATAATAGCCTCAATTCGGTTAGTGACATTGAGCTTATCAAGAATAACGGAAATGTAGTTGCGAACGGTTCCGCTTGTAATGTACATATGACTAGCAATTTCCTTCGTATTTTTACCGTCGGCGATCAGGGTCAGCACTTCTTTTTCCCTCTCCGTCAAAGGATTTTCTTCCTTATAGGTCTCATCTACTAACTCTGAGGCATAGATTCTCCTGCCAGCCATCACACTCCGAATTGAGGTAGCCAATTCCTCGCTTGGGCTATCTTTCAACAAATAACCGTTGGCACCTGCCTTCACGGCCCTTTCAAAATACCCATAGCGGGCAAACGTGGTCAATATAATGACTTTACAATCCAATCCTTTTAGCTCCGCGGCCGCGTCTAGACCGTTCATTATTGGCATTTCGATATCCATGATACAAATATCTGGCTTATGCAGTTTAACAAGTTTTACAGCATCTTCGCCATTGCTTGCTTTACCAACGACTTGCATATCCTCTTCCAAATCAAGTAAGGATGCAAGTGCCCCTAACAGCATCCGTTGGTCCTCGGCAATCACAATTCGGATCATATCCGCACCTCCCTTTCTGGTGGTATGATGACATTCGGCACTTTAATAACAATCGTTGTTCCATGATCTGAGACAATTTCCATATAACCGTTTACAAACTCAAGTCGCTCTTTCATGCCTCGTAATCCATTTCCAAGTAACACAAGACTTTCTTTCGTCATGCCAATCCCATTGTCCCCAACCTTGATAACAAGATCGCTTGGTGATGGCTGAATGGAAATCGAACACGTWGTWGCAYTGCTATGTTTGATAATATTCGTRATCGATTCYTTCAAACACATGCTCAAYACATTTTCRTTKATCAGGGAYGTGTTSGTTAACTTTGGATCTCCCTCCAGAATGAGGTCAATCTCTGCAGCCTTTAATATCTGTTTGATTCGAAACATCTCTTCCACTAGTCTCGCTCCGCGCATTTGCGTTACGATTTCCCGAACTTCCTTTAATGCAATTCTAGCCGTCTGACGAACATCATTGATTTCGATTTGTGCTTGGGCTGGATTTTTACTAATTAATTTCCCAGCCAAATCACTCTTCAGACCAATTAATGATAGCTTCTGACCAAGTGTATCGTGTAAGTCACGGGCAATTCTCTGACGCTCTTCTAGTTTTACCAATTCGGAAATCCGCTTATTTGCATCCTCTAGTTGTCCTTGGAGTTGCTCACTCCTATTTCGATTGAACGTAGTGACTGGAATGAGAATAACAGCAATGACACTAATAATGATAAAAGGCAATTGGTCAAAATACACAGGATTTTGCGATACCAATCCATAGTTAATCGTAACAATCGTCGTTACTAGATGAATGCAGTACAATGTGATAAATCCTGCCTTACTTTTCATGGTGCCAATAAAAAATGCTAAAAACAGAGAGAAATACACATAGCTGAATACGATAGCCATGATAATCGAAATAATAATTTGTATACTAGTCCAAAAGTACACAATCCATCCTTTCGATACGAAGGACAGCACATAACAACTAAAGAAAACCATAATCATGATTGTGCCTAATACAATGTGATAGAGGGTCGAAGAACGAAATATGAAATAAAAAGGGAGGATATAGAAGACAACCCACACATACGGACTAAGACCGGTGTTTTTGTGAAAAATTTGATACCACTTTTGCATAGTCCGTTTAGCCTCTTTTTCTTCAACATAGATTGCTTTATATTTTAGCATAAATATGAAACGATGTATTTACTACCCTTGCAAGCTCGATTTACGCACTTTTACTTTTATTGTTTTAGCAAAAGTATCATGCTCATCTTCCTTAAGGTGCACCTGTTTACTATTTTTATAACCRACAAACGTTTTRTTAYGCTCATCCCAAAGACGGAAACTTAACGCCTTCAAACTAGTTCCAATTGTRATGGTCGTTGCYTTMTGAAGCGGWGGCGTYGCRTTATGCGCYTTYTCCARATTATAATTTGGCACTTTYGGACTCAAATGATGKACATGATGAAAYCCAATATTTCCAGTAATCAATTGCAAAAGCTTSGGCAGCTTRTAGTARGAGCTTCCATCTACCGCGGCTTTCACATAACTCCACTCATCYTCRTTCTCGAAGTATGAGTCTTCAAACTGATGTTGCACGTAAAATAGCCAGATTCCCATCAAGCCCGCCATGAACATGATTGGAGCTTGGATCAGAAGAAACGACTGCCATCCAATTATCCAGATCAATCCCCCATATAAAGCAAGAATGAAGACATTCGTCATATAAGTACTGATTCTTTCCTTGCGTCTTGCACCTTTCGTATTAAAACGGTTCGTAAATAGGAACAAAAAGACGGGACCAAGTCCGAACATAATAAATGGATTCCGATATAACCGATACGCAATTCGGACCCATAAGGAAGATGCCGCATATACATCGACGGTAAGTACCCACATATCACCTATTCCACGTTTCTGGAGATTACCACTCGATGCATGATGGATAGAATGACTATTCTTCCATTGCTGATAGGGAAAAAGTGTAAGGATACCCGTAATCGTGCCGATTATTTCGTTAGCTCTCCGGCTTTTGAAGAACGATTGATGACAACAATCATGGAAAATGATAAAAGTTCGTATAACGAAACCGGATGCGATGATCGTAATCGGTAGTGTGATCCAATAGGATATAGATAGGCTTAGATACGCAGCTAACCATAGTACGAATAATGGTCCTAAGGTGTTAATTAGCTGCTTAATACTAGCCCTCGTATTTGATTTTTCATAAGGGGCAACCTGTTTTTTTTAAGTGAGTTAGCGTGGATTGCGTCATCGTATATTTCCTCCTCGATATGGTGCGCAGGACTTGTTAGCGAATATCAGCTGTAGTATCCTATCTTCATTATAGATATCGCTAGCAGTTTGTTGCAGTCATAAACATCATGTAGAGGGTATGACATATGTCATATAGCAAAGGGAGAAAAATACAAATTTGCTTATCACACTTTTGCATGCTATCATTAGGGGATAAACATCTTTGACATAAACTCACATATTGAAAAAGTGATCATTTGTGTAATGGTACCTTTTTCAATGTGTGATTTTTTTTGTTTAAAAAAGCATGTTAATAACAA
>NZ_JBFTQB010000506.1:0-5315 GCF_056398785.1 Paenibacillus sp. 01T422
ATTTAACGCAACTTAGATTCTAACGGACGGAGTGAAAGAGGTTGGGACAAGGATTGGAGTATGATGACGACTATTTGGAGCTATTTGATACCTGGATGAAGGATCAGGGGTTTACCAAAAGAACGCAGCAAGCGTACTTAGGTGATGTTCGATTATTTCTTTCGTCGATGGATAAATCTTTATCTAACATAGAAGCCATAGATATTATGCGATTTCTGACTAAGATGCGTCAGGGCGGGGCAGGCGATGCTGCACGTAATCGATACTTGTCATCGATCCGGACTTTTTTCGCCGCATTGATCGAGCTTCAATTGGCGACGAACAATCCCTCTCTCAACATTAAGAAATCGAAGGTCGAGAAGAATCAAATCCCAACGTTCCTAAGCGAACAACTGCTGTCTGTTTTCCTGCAATCGATTGAGGGAAAATATCAGATTCGCAATGTAGCCATGTTTCTTTTGATGAGTTACGCAGGACTTCGGGTAAGTGAGCTGCATCGATTAAATACATCGGATTTTAACCTGACGACTAAGTCATTGCTTGTATATGGTAAAGGTCGAAAATGGCGCTTAATTCCTTTACCGGATGAATTGGTAAAAGTGCTGAATAAAGCGCTGGCAGAGCGGTTGGATTCACGCAACAAAGGCGAGCAGCCATTTTTCGTCTCACAATTTGGGCGCCGGATCAGCATTCGGATGATTCAAACAATCGCGGAGAAACATTTTGAAGAACTTAAGAAGCATTATGCCGAGCTACAAGGGAAGTCCGCCGGGATGGGGATATAACGATATAAAATAGTTAAATTAAGGTCATATTTTTCTTTTTCGGCGCATATAAGGCAACAGAGGGATTAAACCTTAGCATTAAGGGCATTGGTAGGAGGCATCCAAATGGCCATGCAACCCCCCATCTTACGCGGCGGTGACACCATAGGAATTGTTACGKTAGGAAGTCCGCTAGACGCTAGTATCATTGATGCAAGAATATCAACACTCGAAGGTATGGGATTTGAAGTGCTTGTGGGGAAATATGCGTATTCTTACGGTGGAATCGTTGCTTCCTCAGCTCAGCAGCGCGCAGAAGATTTCATGGCAATGATTTCAAATCCTCAGGTCAAAATGATATTGCCGGCCAGGGGAGGCACTGGGGTAAGAGATATTTTACCGTATTTGGACTATCAGTTGATTAACAAACATCCCAAAATCATTACAGGTTACAGCGATATTACCATCTTATTGAATGTACTCAATCAGTTTTCAAATTTAATAACCTTCCAGAGCCTTCTTTTAATTGATTTTACCGCTACTACACCAGCGTATAACTTTGATCAGTTTTTCGCGGCAACATCGACTATATCACAAAGCAGAGTGATTCAAAATCCACCTGGTATGCAGTTAAAAAGCTTAGTGCAAGGCAATGTACGAGGGCAAGCTGTCGGAGGAAATCTGACCTCATTCGTAGGATCCCTAGGAACGCCGTATGAAATAAACACAACAGGGAAAATCGTGATTATCGAAGAGACAGATGAACCAACGAATACGATTTATCGCTATTTGACGCAATTGATCATGGCTGGCAAGTTCCAACATTGCCAAGGGATTATCATGGGCCAATGCACGAATTGTTCTGTTTCGTATTCAACGAATTACGAGGATCTAATCAACGGTGTTATGTACCCGCTAGGCAAGCCTCTCATGACGAATTTTAGTACAGCGCATGGATTTTATAAAGCTGCAATTCCAATCGGAGCTATGGTGGATCTCGATACATTCAATAACACCCTTACAGTTCTAGAACCTACAGTTAAAATGTAGCATGAAAATTTGTTTACATAATATTAATTATGTAATGAATGTGATAACCCTGACTCTAATAGGAGACAGGGTTATTTGAATTCAAGAGGGAAGACTTTACACTCTGTCTTGTTTTCCCATTAATTTCGGAACACTTTGTATAATGTAATACACCCAAGGTGTTATATAATATAACATATACAGTTATTGTAAATAACACATCTATAACAAAGTGATAGGGTCAAGTTGAGGAGGAGCATGATGAATTCAGAGCTTTCTCGGCAAAAGGTGGAAATATCATTGGATGGCGTATGTAAGGTGTTCGGAAAAAAAGGGAGGCAAGTGACAGTCCTCCAGGACATCACATTCGATGTGCACCAAAATGAATTCGTATCCTTGCTTGGCCCAACGGGCTGCGGTAAATCAACGTTGCTGCGTATCATGGCAGACTTGCTTCAGCCGTCCAGCGGTCAAATTATCATTGAGAAAGAGCACCCGCGGGAAGTACGCTTGCGCAGAAAGTTCGGAATTGTCCTGCAGCAACCAACGTTATTTGAGTGGCGAACCGTGCAGGAGAATGTTGAACTCCCCCTCGAGGTATTAGGTCAAAGCCGCTCGGAGTATAGACATACGGTCGATCAGCTGCTTGAAACAGTTGGTTTGACCAAGTTTAAGGATTATTACCCTTGGCAGCTAAGTGGAGGCATACAGCAAAGAGTCGCTATTGCGCGTGCTTTATCCTTGGATCCGCCTATATTGTTTATGGATGAACCCTTTTCGGCGCTGGATGAGTTTACGAAGGATAAGCTGCAAGTCGAACTGCTTGCGATTAAGAAAAAAACGAAGAAAACCATCGTTTTTGTTTCTCATAGCGTTTCTGAAGCCGTCTTCCTATCGGATCGAATCCTTGTCTTAACGGCTCATCCTGGACGCATACACGCGATTCATCACGTTGGTCTTGGAGAGGAACGAACCGCACAAACTCGAGAATCAGACCCGTTTCAGGTGTTATCCGCAGCCATTCAAACCAGCTTATACAAGGGGCAATTTCATAAATCTGAATGAAATAAACATTTAACATTGCCCCCAAGGGATGTCTCTCTCTTTTTATACATAGAAATAAGATAGGAGATTTTTTTTGCAAGGATTACGAGGAGAGGAGGCTTTCTATGCCGAGTAATGAAATGGGTGATCTGCCGACCAAGGAGGAGCTGCTTGAGAAAGATCGCAAGTATGTGTGGCATCATATGGCTGCACATAACGAGAATCCTATGATACTTGCTTCCGGTGAAGGGAGCTGGGTGACCGATGTGGACGGCAACCGTTATTTGGACGGCATGTCCGGGTTATGGTGCGTGAATGTAGGTCATGGACGGAAGGAGATTGCCGAGGCTGCTGCTGCACAAATGATGAAGCTTGCCTATGCCACCATGGTGCAATCTCACATTCCGTCTATCGAGCTGGCTGCGAAAATCAATGAGTGGCTGGATGGCGATTATCGGATTTTTTTCTCTAACTCGGGTTCGGACGCTAATGAAGTGGCTTTCAAAATCGCCAGGCAATATTACCATCAAAATGGGAAGCCTACGAAGCACAAGTTCATTTCGAGGCATCGCGCCTATCATGGGAATTCAATGGGGGCACTAGGGGCAACGGGGCAAGCACAGCGCAAGCTGAAATATGAACCGCTTGGCGTGGGGTTCCAGCATGTTCCACCTCCGTACTGCTATCGTTGTCCTTTCGGCCAAAAGCAGGGAAGCTGCAGTCTGCAATGTGCCAAGGCCATTGAAGATGTCATCGTGTGGGAAGGACCAGATTCCGTTGCTGGAGTCATTATGGAGCCAGTTATTACGGGAGGAGGCATGATTGTTCCACCGGACGAGTATTTGAAGACGGTTCGCAGCATATGTGATAAGTATGACGTTTTGCTCATCGTTGATGAAGTGATTTGCGGTTTTGGCCGTTCCGGCGAGAAATTCGGTCATCTCAATTATGGGGTAAGACCAGATATTGTAACGATGGCCAAAGGCATGACAAGCGCTTACTCACCGCTATCGGCTACGGCTGTTTCAGAGGAATTGTATGATTCATTCAAAAATAACCAAGATCCCACAAGTCATTTACGCCATATTAACACGTTCGGCGGCAATCCAGTGTCCTGTGTTGTTGCGTTAAAAAATATTGAAATTTTAGAAAAAGAAAATTTGGTGGTACGTTCCGCTCATATCGGTAAAGCTTTTACAGACGGCTTGAAGCCACTGATGAATCATCCGCATATAGGTGATATTCGAATTTTTGGATCGGCAATGGGTATTGAACTAGTTGAAGATGTGCGGACCAAGCAGCCTGCAACAGCAGAGCGGGTAATGAGCATCATTGCGGCTTGCAAGCAAAAGGGGCTATTGATCGGGAAGAATGGGGATACCGTTCCTGGTTACGCAAACATTCTTACCTTAAGCCCGCCATTCTCTTCAACAGATGAGGATATTTCATTTATCGTAGACACTTTACTTGCTGTGTTCGATGCCAATTAGGAGAAAGGATGAAGGACATTGTCTACAACCCCTCGGATACAAATTAACACTTCACGTTTACATCGGCATATTTATGAACTTTCACAAATTGGAAAAATCGGTGAAACTGGCGTGTGCCGGTTGGCGCTCTCCAAGGAAGATCGTGAAGGCGTGGAACTTGTCAAACAGTGGATGGAAGCTGCGGGCATGGAAGCTCACATCGATCCATTCGCCAATCTCATTGGGAAGATGAGAGGTCGCAATCCAGATGCTCCAGTCCTCATGCTTGGATCGCACATCGATTCACAGCCGTATGGTGGAAGATTCGATGGCGCAATTGGTGTGCTTGGCGCGATTGAGGTGGTTCAAACTCTAGTAGATGCTGGTCAAACACCTGAGTGCGATATCGAGGTTGTGGCGTTCTGTGATGAAGAGGGATGCCGTTTCAATAAAGGCTTGTTCGGTGTCCGTGGAATGACAGGCAAGCTGGAAGACAATGAGCTCGAGCGGATGGATAAAACCGGCGTTACCCGCCGGGAAGCATTAATAGAATTCGGCTGTGACCCTGCAGATTTCGAAGGTTATACGTTTCAGCAAGGACGCATCGGCACATTCCTGGAGCTGCACATCGAACAAGGACCGATCCTCGAAGCGTTGAATGAGCCAATCGGTATCGTTACGGGCATTTCGGGTCCGTTGTGGCTCACAGTTGAGATGACCGGTTTTGCAGGGCATGCTGGCTCGGTGCCGATGTCGATGCGCCATGACGCGCTGCTGGGCTGTGCCAAGATCATTGTTGCGCTCAACGAGCTTGTGCAGCAAGTACCAGGTGCTCCGACCGTTGGAACAGTGGGCTCACTGACTGTTTTTCCGGATTCCCGGAACATCATTCCCGAGAAAGTGTCCTTCACGATTGACTTGCGCGATATCGATTTATCCCGTCGCAATGCGCTCGAAACGGAATTGTTGAGTGTGATCGAGAACGTTTCCAGGGAGCATGGGCTTACCT
>NZ_JBFTQB010000507.1:0-4662 GCF_056398785.1 Paenibacillus sp. 01T422
GGTCTAACGAGTGTAATGACCCTCTTGGGACCGTCCGTTGTTTGGTTCACATAAAGTGGCGACCACCATTTGGAAGCAGACTTGTAAACGGATTCATACTGCTGTAAAAGTGGATTAAGACCCGAATTCGTAATCGTTGTTGTAAAAAGCACCGGGTTGCCATTTTTCGGAGTAATCGTAATGTTGGAAATATATTTTTTGGAATAGGATAAGTTCCATAAGGTCCCTACAATTAGCGAATAGCTATTTACGTCCCCTTCTTTATTGCTTAAATAGGTTTGAATATCTTTCTGGCCGATCAGAAAAATAGACATATTCTCCACGTCTTGAATAACGAAATCCAGCTTGTCCGTTATTTGTTTCAGGGTGTTCATTCCAGCCTGCTTCGCTTTATCTTCCGTCACCGAAGTCGCAATGCGATAGGATACGATCCCCATGGTAAGCAGCGGCAATACGACTGCGAGTAAAATGATCAATGACAGCTTGCGTTTCAGGGACTTGGCAAACCAGCGTCTCATGGGCGATCCTTCCTTCCTTTTTACTTTTACATAGTAGCATGTGCAGCGTTTGAAGATCATACTTTTATTTAGGCAACCAAACTTTTTGTTTGATATCAGAAAATTTTATGTTACCATTTTGCCCAAGAAGAGAAAGCAAAACTAACTAATTGAAAAAGCTGGCGAAACGATTTGCGCCTAACTGAACATTTCAAAGTATACCTTCTACAGCCACTTAGAAGAAAGTAAAAGTGCAGCGAAAGGAAATGATATGTCATGGAATCATTGGAAACATTAGAAACACCCTGTCTCCTCATTGAGGCTGAACGGATGGATCGCAACATTCAAGCTATGGCGGATGTAGCCCGCATCCATCAAGTGAACTTGCGTCCTCATGCGAAGACGCATAAGATCCCCTCTATCGCGCTGCAGCAGATCCAGGCAGGAGCTGTCGGCATAACCGTGGCGAAAATAGCCGAAGCCGAAGTCATGGCTGCGCATGGCATTGACAATATTTTTGTCGCCTACCCACTGGTGACGGCCAGCAAGATCGAACGCGCCATTCGTCTGAGTGAGCAAATCGATCTCATCGTTGGTGTCGATAGCTTAGCAGGTGCTCAGCAATTGGAGCAAATCGCCAGCCGCCACGGGCATACACTGCAAGTTCGGCTGGAAATCGACACGGGCCTGCGCCGCACCGGCGTCTTGTATGAGCAAGCCGCAGCTCTAGCGGCCGAAATCACAGGCATGCCGCATTTGCGGCTGACCGGCATCTACACCTTCCGCGGCTCCCTGCTTGCCGGCAAGCCGACGCTTGACGTTGCGGCAGCCGGTAAGGAAGAAGGCATGCTGATGGTGCAGCTTGCCGAGCGTCTCAGAACGCAGGGCATCGCGATCGCGGATGTCAGCGTGGGCTCAACGCCAACGGCTGCATATGCCGCGGCGGTTGAAGGCGTGACCGAGGTGCGCCCGGGCACGTACGTGTTCCACGACAGGATGCAGGCACGGCTAGGCGTCTGCAGCTTGGAGGACTGCKCTGGCAGCGTGCTCGTCACCGTCGTCAGCCGTCCATCGGCTGATCTCGCGATTGTCGACGGCGGCAGCAAAACCTTCGCCACCGACATTCAGCCGGGCACCGAACCACTGCTGCTGAAGGGCTTCGGGCATATCCTCGGCTTGGAGGATGCGACGCTAGCCCGCTTAACCGAGGAGCATGGCATGATTGAGCTAGGACCGCTAGCCCAAGCTTCCAACCTGCAAATAGGCGACAAGCTGCGCATTATCCCTAATCATATTTGCAGCACAGTCAACCTGCACAATCACGTGATGATGCAGCGTGGGCAAGTTTACACGCGTACGCCCGTGCTTGCTCGAGGTATGCTGGAGTAAGCAGAGCAGCAATCACAACGATACTTTGTAAGTAAAACGAGCAAACTTAAAAACCGGAGGTCAACAAAATGTCGAACATTGAACAACGCTTACAAGAACTGGGCATCACGCTTCCCCCCTCCCCGGAGCCGCGTTTTACATACATTCCTTGTAATCAAACAGGGAATCTCATCTATTTGTCCGGTCAAGACTGCCGGATTAACGGAGAACTGATGTATGAGGGCAAGCTTGGCCGCGAAGTGACGATTGAACAAGGACAAGCGGCAGCACGTCAAACCATCATCAACTGCCTAGCAGTGATGAAGGGATATCTCGGCGATTTGGACCGTGTGGTAAAAATCGTGAAGATGCTCGCTTTCGTCAACAGCACCCCTGGATTTGGAGATCAGCCTTATGTGATTAACGGCGCGTCCGATCTGTTAGTAGCTGTGTTCGGCGAAAAGGGCAAACATGCCCGTTCAGCCATCGGCACAAGCGACTTGCCATTTCACACGCCAGTGGAGATTGAACTGATCGTCGAAGTGCGGGATTAAGTTCCATGCTAACCATCAACCTAACAAACACAAGAACGAGGCTGTCCCTCAAGGTCAATAGACCTTGAGGGATCAGCCCTAGGTTTAAGTCTGGATGACGGGCGGATCATCGAATCCTAAAATAGTTATCCACAATGACCCTGGTGTCCGCAAAGGGAAGTCGTAGCGGGCATTTTCTAATTTGATGCAAGACGTGCAGCAAATTTTCGTATTATCGATGGTTTCGGAGATAATCATGCATTTTGTGCAGTTAATCTCAGCGATTCCATCGAAAATAGAGCAAAATCGCTATATTTGATGTACTTTTTACATCATTCCGTACTTTTAGCGGTTCAGATGCGAATTTACAGCACTTTTTACATCATGTTTGAGCTGCCAAGCGCACAAGAGGGCTGCCTTCAAGTAGATTTATCTACTTGAAGGCAGCCCTGTTCTATCCCTCACTGCACTCACACGCGGAATCGAGCGATCAAGCCCTGCAAATCCCCTGCCATACTGCTCAGCACAGAGGCAGAGGAAACAATCTCCTCCATACTCGCATACTGACCCTCGATGTTGGAGGAGACGTTGCGTGCACCCGAAGCCGTCTGCCCCGCAACTTCATCAATACCGCGAATCACGTCAACGGCTGCGCCCGTTTTCCCGGAGATAGCGGCCGAGCTGGCGGCCACTTCAGCAATCTGGCGAGCGACGTCGTCCATCGCATCGCTTATGCGCAGGAACGTTGCCTGTGCGACGCCGACAACTTCAAGACCCGTCTCCACCTCTAGGCTCCCAGCCTGGGTGGAGTTCATAACCACACTTGTTTCTTCCTGTATGCTCGAAACAAGCTGCGTAACTTCTTCTGCCGCTTCGCCTGTCTGCCAAGCCAGCTTGCGCACTTCGTCTGCGACGACCGCGAAGCCTTTGCCAGCCGCTCCTGCCCGCGCAGCTTCGATAGAAGCATTAAGTGCGAGCATATTCGTTTGTCTCGCAATACCTGCGATGATCGCATTCGCCTGAACGATCTGCTCAGAGCGCTCGCCTAGTCGCTGAACAGACTCTTCGAGGACCTTCATCTTTTGTGAGATGGCTTGCATTTGGGTAATCGCCGTCTCAACCGCTGTATTGCCAGCACCAGCAGCTTGCTGGGCGAGTAAAGACTGCCGATTGGCCGATTGAGTTACGCTGGCGATTTGGAAGACAGCTGCTGACATTTCTTCCATAATGGAAACGCCTTGCTGCACACTTCGTACCTGTGCATCTGTGCCTGTAGAAATTTCTTGAATGGTATAAGTAATCCGTTCCGAGGATTCACTCACCTGCTCGGCATTATTACTCAGCGCATCAGAAGCAGCGGCGACATGCTGGGCACTGCTGCCCACCTGGCTGATTAAGCTGTGGAGATTAGCTTTCATAACATTAAAGGCCATAGCCAAATCCCTTAATTCGTCTCTATTATTCACATAAATGCTACCAGATGTTAAATCGCAGTCTGCGATCCGTTCGGCCGCCCTTACCATGGAGCGAATTGGATTTACAATCGTCCGGGATAGTAAAAGGCCAATCGCCAGTGCGAATACGAAAGCAGCTAAACTAACCCAAATCAACGTTCGAACGATCGATTGTACGACATCATGGTTACGTGCCGTATCCACTTCTTGAACGGCTCTCTCCAACACTTCTATTTTAGCTGCAGATTGCGTTAAGGTTTCTGTCGTTGGAATGGCCCACTGCATCGCTTCTGCTTTGGCTAAATCGACCTTCCCTTTATCAGCGTATTCCGTCACTTTGTTGACTAGCCGCATGAACGTTTGGTTGGAGTCCGCCATGGACTGAATCGCTCCTTGCTCGTCCTCATTCCCGGCAAGGTTACTCATTTCTCCAATCAGGGTGGATAGCTCCGCATTCGTTTCTGTCAAAAGCTTCTCTTTATCTTTCGCCGGATTAAGCACATAACCTAGCAGCAGACTGTTCTGCATTTGCGTTTTCTCTTTTATCTCTGCAACATGGTGAAGAATCATAACATTATCGTTCAAAAGTTTAGAATAAGAGCGATCCACTTTATTTAAATAGGTATAGGACATGCCGCTAGTCACCGCAACGAGTAAAGAAACAATGACGAATGTCCCTACGATTTTACCTCTCAAAGAAACCGAAAACTTCTTCTTTTCCCCACTGGAAGACCCTTTTTTTTGCATAAATGCGCCCCTTTTTATTTAGTAAACGCTTTCGGTTGTCTTCGTAAAATAACAGGCTGCCCC
>NZ_JBFTQB010000508.1:0-10215 GCF_056398785.1 Paenibacillus sp. 01T422
GGCTTTTCAAAGACTGATGAATCTTCTTCCATTTCGCTTTCTCAGCAGCTTGAAGACCTTTATCTTCTTTGCGCGCCAAATAAGCAAGTTCCTTCTGCAATTTTACATAGTTAGAAAATCGTTCTTGCGGAAGTGTGCCGYCCTTCAAAGCGCTTTTGACAGCGCATTTTGGTTCGTTCTCATGCTTGCAATCTTGGAAATAGCACTGCTCTGCCAGCTCTTCAATGTCTTGAAAGGATGTACTCAAGCCCTCGGATGCATCCCAAAGTTGCAGTTCGCGCATTCCCGGCGTGTCAATGAGGATACCTCCTCCAGGCAGCGTGATCATCTCACGGTGTGTCGTCGTATGCTTCCCTTTGTCATCGCCATCACGGATATCTCCCGTTACTAAAATTTCTTTGCCGTAAATGCGGTTAACCAAGGTAGATTTCCCCACACCGGAAGATCCTAGCAGCGCCACTGTTTGACCTTGTGCTACGTAGGCAGCCAAGTCTTCAAGTCCTCTGTTTTCGGCAGAGCTGATGATGTGAATAGGTACGCCAACCGCAACCGCCGCGACTTCAGCCGCAAGAGCTTCCGGGTCCTCACATAGGTCGGCTTTGCTAAGGACAATAACGGGATTAGCTCCGCTTTCCCAAGCCAAAACCAAATAGCGTTCTATACGCCGAACATTAAAATCCAGATTTAGTGCAGTAACCAGAAATACTGTATCTACGTTAGTAGCTACAATTTGCTCTTCTGTGACTTGACCGGCAACTTTCCGGGAAAACTTACTTTTACGCGGCAGAACAGCATGGATGGTTGCTCGTTGTTCCTCTTCACGTACAGAGACAACAACCCAATCGCCTACAGCAGGATAGTCTTCACGGCGAATAGCAAGATGACGCATCTTCCCTGAAACCTCTGCTAGCGCTTCACCGGATTCCGTTAGAACGCGGTACATATGTTTATGCTCCAAGGATACACGTCTAGCTTGGTACCCTTCTACAAGATAAGGTTCGAAGGCTTTTTCGAAAAATAAATTCCAGCCTAATTCTTCTTTAGTCAAGTGTAAAATTCATCCTCTCATGTGGTTCTAATAAGAAGTATAGACTACGCATATCACCATCACACGGTAAACAATTGTTTAGATTATTTTTTCCTGCGAACAATTTATACATCGGTCAATTCACTTGTAGACTATCGGTCTAATTTTGCATATAATAGGAATAAATCGATGGTTGGAATGGAGTGAGCGGATGAGCCAATTCATGAGGGCCACCACCCGCAAAAAGCGTGATGTCATGATGGACGTCGCCTTATCGATGTTTATGGAAAAAGGCTACGAGAACGTGTCTGTTGATGACATCATTACAGCAACGGGGACTTCCAAAGGGACTTTTTACCATTATTTCAAAACGAAAGACGCCATCATCGCTGACCTTTACAGCAAACAGATCCAACTGATTCAGGAATGGGTAAAAATGACTCCTTCCAAGGTGCAGTCGCTTGAAGGACACATCAACCGCTTATTTTTAGACTTGGCGTCTAACATTCGCGTTTCACCTCTTCTAATACGAAGTTTACAAGCCTTATCTTTACAAAATGAAACCGTAAAAACGGAGGAACAGCGCCAGTTAAATGTACTCTCCGAGAGCTTGCTGCATTGGCTGCCTGAACCGAAAAAAGTAGAACTACTCGTATGCATGTATAACGGCACGATTCGAACTTGGTGCAACCAGGAACACTCTGATTTAGTCGAACTGATGAAAAACAACTTAGCTTGGATGTGGGTAGGCATTCGTGTAAGCGAACCTTACCCGCCGCTGCAGGTAGAACCAGTCCCCAAGGAGGAACACAAAATGAAAGTAGCTATTATTGGTGGAGGCTTAGCCGGATTAACCGCGGCCGCTTATTTATCGGAGAACCCGCATATTGAAGGTATTCTTTTTGAGCGCAGTCCGCAGCTTGGCGGCCGTGCATTCACATATGAGAAAGCAGGCTTCACGCTGAACTACGGCGCGCATGCCATTTATGGCATAGATCGTCATACCATCACGAACATGGAGCGAGAATTGGGATTGTCTTTCTCATCCAAACAAGTCGATAAACGGAAAGTTGTTTATGCGAAGCACAATCAACTTACTACTGCTCCACTAGATGCCATCAACCTCCTAAAAACAGATTTGCTTAGCACGGCACAAAAAGTTAGATTCGTTGGTGAAATTGCTGCCATTATCGCAAACATCCATAACATAAAAAATTATGCTACCTTAGCTGATTATCTTGCAGAATCCAACGCTGACGAGGATGTTAAAGAACTATGGGAACATCTCGTTTGCTCCAACTTTTTCATCACCCCTGAAGATGCACGCAATGTGTCCGGTGCAGTGATTAGCGAGTATTACCATAACCTGTTCCTCTCCTCGAAACCGGTTAACTATATTCTCGGAAGCTGGGCGGTCATCACTAACCAACTTAAACAAAAGCTCACAACATCAGGCCGATGGGAAATTGCGATTCAAGAAGCTGTGGAAAACCTGCGTTATGCCGACCGTAAATTCGTGCTTCAAACGAAAAACCGCGAAGAATCCTTTGATAAAGTGATTTTCGCAATGCCTGTCCAGCAAGTCGTCAAATTACTGAAGGGCACAGCGTGGGAGCCATTCCTTGCGCCTTACGAATCCAATACTGCAACTGAAGTTATGGTATACGACGTAGGACTTAGCAAGGTTGTTGCAAGACCGTTTAGCTATATTAGCGACATGGACAACAAACTCTTCATCAGTGATGTTTCCGCAACGGATCACACACTAGTACCTGAAGGCGGACAGCTGCTGCAGGGTATCGCCTACTTGAGCGATCAATTCGAAAGCGATGAACAACGCAAAGCGTATCTCGAAAGTAAAAACACGCAGATGGAAGCTTTGTTCGACAAGCATTACCCAGGCTGGCGCGATGTTACCGCGGTGAAAAGGGTGTCCAAGAAAGCGATGGTTTCCAGCGTGAAAAACATTTCGACGAACCATCTCCTTCCTATACGTGTCGAGAATGTGCCTTTCTACTTCTGCGGTGACGGTTGTACCGGCAAAGGCGAGCTTGCAGAACGCGCATTCTCAAGCGCACGCACGGCTGCCCTGTCGGTTGTTCAAGAAGTACAGCAAGCCCTTCAAAGTGTATAAGCTTTACTATTAAAAACGGCTCCAGCTCTGACGATAAGTCAAAGCTGGAGCCGTTTTTGTTATCCAGAACTATTTTGTTGAGATTGTGACGGTTCTGCTGCTGCCATCCCAAGCCACTTTGCCGCCAAATGTTTCCCCAACGAATCTGGCAGGAGCAAGTGTGTAGCGCCGAAGGTACGCAGCGAGACTTGCTCGCCGGATTTGTTCAACACACGTATCTGAAGAACAGAGCCTTCGGGGACCTCTCCTGCACGCAGTTCCAACCCGTATGGCAATTCAGTCTGCGCCGCGAGAACTCGTCCATTAAGGATATACTCGACTTTCCCAATGTACACCTCGGGTATTTTAATAAAAGGAACGAATTTGGTTTTCTTCGTAAATGATTGATGATCCGCATTAACTGGCACATAACCAATGCCATCTGCCGGCTGGGCTGAATCGCTCACTTTCGAGAGCAAATACGGATTTGCAATTAGTTTGGTATAGTAGTTCTGGATGTCCGATGAACTGGACAGGGAATAGTCATTTTGGGCTTTATTCATTCCTTGATTCACATTAAAGTAAGTAATGGCCTTTAGCCTCGGATATTTGTAGGGCATAATTTCATATAGTCGCTGCAAATTCAGCTTAGCCCATTCCGTGAAATCTTCCCCAGCCGCGTACTGGTAGTGTGGAACTCCCGTTTCACTAAGCATTAACGGTTTGCGATCGGAATACGTATTGTACAGCCTGGTCAGTCTCTCTACATTACTTGTAGCTAACATGGATGGCAGCGATGGGTCTCCGTTTTCATAGGGTTCAATATATAAACTGACGCCTACCCAATCTACATAATCATCACCAGGATAATACGGGTCGATATCATTTGCTGGTACGTCCCCAGGGCTCCAAACCATAGCCACATTCGGCGCTTCAGCCGCAAATACATCATGCAGCATACGAAACTTCGCTATATATTGAGAAGGGTTCCCATGCCATTTGACCCAAGCCCCATTCATTTCTCCTGCAAAACGCAGAAAGATCGGGATACCCGCGGCCTTCGCTTCTTGCGCCCATTTCCGTAAATATGCGCCATCCGCTACCGGGTCCAAGCCATCATCAGGCTCCCATGCGATTTGTAGCGCACCGCCGGCATCTTTGGCTCTTTTTGCATACGTTGCGGGAAAGTTTTGCCCCCAATGCGCATAGGCCAAATAGATTGCGTGCTTTTTACCATAAACAGATTCCGTCTTCGTGAACGTGTTACCCACTTTGGGATCCTGTTCCGAATAAATCCCCAGATAAGTACCGTAGACAGGTTCAAATTTGGCCAGTTTACCGTTTGGAGGTAAAGCCAGCTCCCGGATGGAGGACTGATCACGCTCCTGTCTAAATAGCTCAACAGTTGTCCGAATTTGATCGGCACGCTGTAGCTTAATAGCCCCCCAATCTCGACCTACTTTGACCCAGTACTCATTCTCCAGCTCGTAATAATGAATGGCTTGCTCGTAATCTCGGGTGGCATCAAAATAAGAATCTAACTTCCCGTAGAACAGTGCTGTATTCTCCCAATCTCCAATGCTCGCATAGTGATTCGCAAGAAATTGCCAATGCGAGACAGCCTCCGCTTTATTGCCGCTGGCAGCTAGGGCCTCTGCTTTTTGCCAGTGATCCCATACGATATCTGCATGCGCAGGCGCAGGCGAGCTAGCCAAACTGGCAGCTAATACGCCAACAACGAGCGTCATGATGCTAATTCTTTTATATATTTTTTTCAAGAAGAAATGACTCCCTTCAGGCTTCAGGTAAGTGGTATGCCTCTATTTGATACGTATGCATGACCGGAAAGTAGCACCTATTGGTGAAAATAATAAAAAGAGCTGGATAGGATACGCATCCTACCCAGCTCTTTTACAGAATAACCTCTGACTTACTTCGAAATGGCACGCACTGCGCCCTTGCGAAGCCTTTTAATCATGCCAGCTTTGAACGTACCTTTGGCCGCAGGAACAGCTGTACGCACCCCATAGCGGGACATGACAATATCGATCGGGTTACTGATCGAATGCATGCCATCTTGTGTACCGGCAAAATTAAGTCCTGCAGCAAAGCGGTCGCTAGCGCGCAGCCATACCGATCCGGAATCCCCTGGAAGCGAAACAGGCCCTCGAGTACCGCGAATGACCAATTGATTACGGAACGTCAGAACGCCCAGTGTCCCTCCATAAGTCACTCGCACGTCTGTATGATTAGATTCAATCGTTCCTCGGACAAATCCGCTTGTACGACCTGACTTCATTAATTGCAGCCCGACAGGGTAAGTGGTCACATGGCCTGGAACCGTAATAAGCCGACCCGATGCGCTGATTAAATATCTCGGATTAAGCAGACTGTTCGATGTTGGCTTAGCAAGCGCCGAATCCTGAAAATTGATTCCGTTCGGGACTAATCTAGTGAACTCGAAGAGACTACCTAAAGTATCCCCTGGCGCTTGACCGCCGTCCGCTGGACCTGGTTGTACCGTAATGGCCGAAGCTGACGTGTTATTTTTGACAAGCACATGATTGTTGCTCAAGATATACAGCTGATTGTTCTTCGTTACGATGAGACCGCCTGTCCCTGTGGGGAACGATTTTCTTCTGGGTGTACACAATGACACCTGAGCCTAGCGTTGGCTTACTTRGGTCCATGTAACCAACACCAACAGCGACAACCTCCGCACGCTTCAACAAAATAGGTGAAATCCTATTCTTGTGTTTCAGAGCCTCATGAAATGTAGCCATTCACCATTCTCCTCTTCGTAAAAGATGTAGCAGTGTATGCCAACTTGTACGAATCGGCTTGATGATTTTACCTAACACATCGAATTCGGGGCTAAAAAAGGCAATAGGCGCATTGCGATGGCACCTACACAGTTAAAAAAGACGACAACGCTATTGCTCCTCGAGCACGATACGACTCCCACGGCCGGACGGCTCCGCTGGCTGAACGATTAATTTGCGAGCCAGACGAGCACGCAGCTCCGGCACGTGAGAAATGACACCAACCGCTAAGCTATCCATATGAAGCTTTTCCAAAGCACCAATAACCATATCCAGCAAGTCCTGATCCAAAGTGCCGAAGCCTTCGTCAAGGAAGAAAAATTCCAACGGATACTCGCCTTTGAGCTGAATTTGCGCGGAAAGCGCGAGCGCTAAGGCTAATGAAGTCAGGAAGGTCTCGCCCCCAGACAGTGTGCTAACGGGTCGCTTGACACCTCCATTGGCATCATCGCGGATGACAAATCCGCCACCGGAATCGACTTCAATCGCATAACGCCGCCGCGTTAATTCACCCAGCCGCTCAGAAGCGGCGCGGCTGACCTGCATCAGCTGCTCTTCGGCCAAATACTCGACGAAGGCATTCGCCTTCAGCACGGCTTGCAGCTTGCCAAGACGTTCCAGCTGCTTCGCTTGCTCAGCGCGCTGCGCCTCGAGCTCGCACCACCGCGCGTGCCGCACCGCAAGCTCGCTTGCGCCCTGGGCCGCCTTGGCCCGCGACTCAAGCGCAGCCTCCGCAGCGGCCTTCGCGGCGCTCAGCAGCGCCTGCGTCTGCGCCCATGCGTCCGCGCTCAGCACGCGGCCCTGCAGCTTCGCTGCCAGCTGCGCCAGCTGGGCGCGCAGCGCCTGCTCGCGCTCGCGGTGCTCCGCCGCGAGCTGAGCCCACTGGCGGCGCTGCTCAGGCGCCAGCGCCGCAGCTTCTGCGGCTTCGCGCGACGCGAAGCCGTTCTCCGCGAGCGCGCTATGCAGCGCGCTCTCTGTCTGTGCCAGCTGCCGCGCGGCGGCGGCAGCGGCTTCGGCGGCGGCGCTGTAGCGCTGCGCCGCCAGGGACTGCTCGCGCTGCGCAGCAGCGTGCGCGAGCTTGGTTTGCTGCGCGGCGAGACGCAGCAGCTCCAGCGCGGAGGTCGCCTCCGCGATGAGCTGCGGCACAGCCGCGCCGGGCGCGCGCTGCGCCAGCTGCCGCGACTTGTCGGCGGCGAGCTGCGCAAGCCCCTGCAGACGCTCGTGCAGCTGCAGAGCGGTCCGATCCTGCTCCGTAGCGGCACGCTGGAGCTCGTCGATCTTCACAATCAGCTCATCCAGAAAGGGGATGCTCTTCTCGATGCGCCCGCGAAGCTCCTCTGCCAGCCTTTCTTTCGCTAGCAGGTGTTCCAGCTGATTGTCTATCTCTTCCCAAGAAAGCTCGCTATATCTTTCCTGCCAAAGCTTCATATGTTCATTCATTGTTGACTGAACCGCTGCGAGTCTTGTTTCCGCTTCGGCTAGAAGGCTTGCAGCTGCCTGCTGCTGAGCGGCCGCTTGCACAGTCTGTTGTTCATGTGCGTTATGCTCTTTTAATAAAGCTTGGAACGACTGTTCAAGCTCATCGGCACGGGACATGACCGAGTTCCACTCTATTTCCATATCCATCCATTTTCGTTGCAAATCAGAAAATCCAGAACCTTCATACGACTCAGCTGCTGCACGCTGGGATACAGCTCCTTCTAGACCTGCCGCTGCTTCCTTCCACGATTGTCCAACTTCGAGTTCAGCCAGTGTAGATCGTGATTGCTGCGACGCAAGTTCTACAGCTTGCTGCATAACAGCTCCCATCCTATGTAGACGCTGTTGATGCGTATATATCCGCTCCTTGACCTGTTGAAGCAGCGCTTCCCCTTGCTGAAGCTGTAACTCGGTTTCATCACTATTTGCTGTTCCTGCTGATGGAATGAGTTTAGAAGGATGCTCGGTTGCTCCGCACACAGGACAATGTTCTCCATCCGCTAACTCACCTGCCAATATAGCTGCCAGAGCTTGACGTTCTTGCATTTTCCAATGCAACTTCATCTGCTCTAGTTGGGCTTGCAACACAGGAGTAAAGCCATTGAAAGAGCCATTCTGCTTCTGCCCCTCCAAGCTGATTTCATTTGAACGCTGAAGCCATACGTGCAGCTTATCCATCATTGCTTTTTGCTTATCTGCTAATTGCAAAAGATTATGTTCAAGCGCAGCATGAGAACGAACTCTCTCTTCGAACGCCTTTTGAGCGCCTTCCTTCTGCAGTTGGAGCTGTTCAATTGCTTTTTTCTCCTGTAGCGCTTTATGTAACAGCTGAGTAGTCGCCGTATTGGTCTCCGCTTGCTTCAGTTGTTCCTTCAGTTCTGTTTGTTTCAAAATAGCTTTTTGCTTCGTCTCATTGCTTTTCTTGATGTCCTGCTGCAGCACGGCTAACGCTGTTTTTACTTCATTTTCTTGCTGCTGCGCAAGGGTAACCTGCTGCCCAACGTGATCCAGCTCCTGCTGAATAACGAGCGCCTGCTGTAACTGGTCTAACCGCAGCAACAGAGGACCTTCCTTCATCGAAAGCTCTTGCTGAGCCTGTTCATATTGCTCCGTTGCTAGCTGGTACGCTGCCTCTGTTGTTTGCTGGGTCACTTTCGCAGCTTCTAGCTTCGATTGTCCGGCTTGCACATCTCTGTCAGCTAACTGATGTTGCTCCAGATAAGGTTTAACCTTTTCAGCTTTGTCCGCATGCCCCAGAAGAAGCTCTTTCTCGCGTATTTGCTGCTCTTGCTCCTGCAGTTTATGCTTTTCCGCCTCTAGATCAGCTTGCTCCTGCTGCCAGTTATAGATCTTCTTGTGCTCCTCATAACACTTTTCCTGTTCATTCAAATGCAAACGGCTTCTCACGGCTTCACTTTCAGCTTCTTGAAGCCTCTCATTGGCTGCTTCCAGCGCTTGTTCCGAAGCATCACCTAAGCCCATCTGTTCTGCCGCAAGCTGTTTCACCTGACTATCCGTTTCTTTCACTTTGGAGCTTACCTTGGCGCTCAACTGATCCCCATATTGCTCCAGATGGAAAAGTCTTTGCAGCATTTGCCTGCGATCTTTGCCCGTCAAGGTCAGAAATTCCGCGAATTTCCCTTGCGGCAGCACGACAGCTCTCGTGAAATCCTGCATGGATAATCCGAGAATATGCAGCACTTTCTGATTGACTTCGCCCGCTTTGTCCGCAAGTACAATGGTCTCCTTCTCATGCACATGCAGCAATCTGGCAATCGTTCCGTTAATGGACATTTCCGTGCCGCGCTTGAATTGCCGCTCTACGCGATAACGCTCTGTGCCCGCTGCATTCGTGAGCTCAAAAGTGAAAGAAACGAACAACGTCTGCTCCGCATGATTCATGATCGCTTGCGTACCGCCGCTGGCCCGCTCAACTTTACCGTACAACGATAGTGTAATCGCATCGAGAATCGACGACTTCCCGCTCCCCGTCGGTCCAAAAATACCGAATACACCCGCTCCTACCAGCTGGTTAAAATCTATCGTTTGCAGCTCTCGATAGCTCTGGAGCCCGGACATTTGCAGCTCAATTGGACGCATATTCAGGTCCTCCTAGTGATACAAGATGTAAAACGTGCAGTAAATTTTATTAATTGCTGCAATAAAGATGATAAACATGCAAAAAGTACATTAAAAATACGGATTTAGGTTATCAAAGGGGCAAAATCCATCATTTTGATGTACAAAATACATGATCTCTGCCAAACTCAATGATGTTTCACGAATTTGCTGTACTTTTTACATGTAAACGTCTGAGATTGTTAGCCAAACGCACCCTGTAGCTCCCTGTGGCTCCCTATGGCTCCCTATGGCTCCCTATGGCTCCCTTTAGATCCCTGTAGCTCCCTATGACTCCCTATGAGATCCCTGTGGCTCCCTGTAGCTCCCTATGACTCCCCGTGGCACCCTATGGCTCCCTATTCCCCCGCCGCATCTGCCAAATCCTTTTCCTGCAAGAGCTCCAAGAACAACCGGATCAGCTCCGGCTCTGGCTGTGCGCCTCCGGTTTGACGAGAATAAAAGCGCGTGAAATGCTCTTCCATCGACAGATCCGCCTTTGGCGTTGCTGCCCTGACAGCCTCCATCTCTGGATAAATGGGGCGAATATGAATGAAGCCGTCGTAAGCTTTGCGCAGCGATTGGATTTGTTCAATCGACATCGCTTCCGTCATGTTGATCTCGAGGTCAATCCATGCCGCAGCATCGCGTTTCTC
>NZ_JBFTQB010000509.1:0-4637 GCF_056398785.1 Paenibacillus sp. 01T422
GCGTATACTATTATAACTCGTAAAAGTACTCCTTTTACGTTGCCAAAACTTGTAGGAGGTGGAAGATGACCATGTATTTAAAAAATGGATTGTCAGCGTGCATGGGACTCTGGTTTTTGCTCAGCCCCTGGGTGTTTGGATTTGAAGATCAGACGAATGCTTTTTTTGCCTGTGTGCTGCTTGGAAGCGTGCAATTCGTGGGATCTCTGCTGGCTCTGGGCAAGACAGGGAAGCGGGTCTGGCAGAATTGGCTGTGCTTGATGATTGGCGCTTTATTCATTCTCTTTCCGAATGTGTTCCACGTAGGGTTGATGGCCTATTTCTTATTTGTTGTGCTTGGTTTCCTGACCATTCTCGTCAATTACGCGAACCTGTATGCCGACGAGCAATGATCGATTATACTGGTGTTAAGTAACAACTTCCCATAGGAGGAAACACATAGATATGCTCCGTTCATTAGAACTGATATACAACTATCGAACAGGGGACACCACAGCAGCTTCTGAGCATAAATGGCTAACCTATATGGTATCGGCGGAAGAGCGCATCGTGAACTTCGAGCGCATTCAGTCGATCCAGGAGCTGGCTCAGGCGAACCCTGTTCTTGATTATGTAGAGCGCACTCTGCTCAAATTGGACAAGCTAGCGCTGTCTTTCTGGAAGAAGGAAGTGTTGGAAGAAGTATTAATTTGGTCCGAGGTTGCCAAAGGTGGTACCTTGAGGGATCGCTTCACGTGGCAGGATCAAGGCATTCATCTCTATGTACATAATCAAGGTTCCGCACAACTGTATAAGCTTCAAGCCGGGAAACTGAGCGATAAAACAGCTGTGATACATACTCTAATTTATACGCATGGGCTCATTGGACAGACGATTCGAGGGGAAGTTCCACTGCGGGAACACGCTCCTATAACCAAATTATTGGAAGATCGCTTGCTGTCTGTAGATGAGTTGAGGGACTTGCTTCTGGCATTGAATGTGTGCATCATTGCAGCGGTCTCTGAAGAGCTATGGCTTTCGGTCAGCAGTCAAGTGAAGGCGTTGATTGAAAAGATCTTACTAGGGACATTGGAGCCTGAGATTTCTTTAAAAGACAGATTGGCTAAATTACGCAGTAATTCTATTCGAAAAGGTGAAAATTTCGAGCGGGACTACCAAAGGATTTTGGATGAAGCGCCAGAGCTATTAGAAGGTTTAGGGGCATTTCTGGAAACGACAACCTTGTGGTATGTAGAAGCGGCTTTTCAGGATTTTACGCTCATGCAGATGGTTAAAGTGTTCCTGATCATCCAAGAATCTTCCCGTGAAGGGGATTCGGTCCGCCATATCAGCTTTGAGCCCTTCATGAACACCTTGTATTACGATTACAAAGGCAGCAAGAAAGTCAACGTATATAAGAAACGAATGATTGAAAAATATGTGGATGAGATGACTTGGGGGGAAATAGCAAAAGGAAAACTGGCGTGGAGCAATGGTCACTTGAAGCACCTCATTGAGCGGAAGCCTCAGCTTGCAGATACAGTGTTTTTTACATGCCAATTCTCCCCTGCTGCTGAGAAGTTGATTGAGTTTTGCGTAGAAGCCGAGAAGTCCCCGCTATACGAAAAGGCCGTACTGCTGCTATTCGATCTGTTTGAATTGCGGAGAGACGCGTACGATCGTTTTCATAATGAAGAAGACTACTTGACGACGATGAATCAAACGGCGGATTATAAGAAACTTATGCTGGACTACGTCGTAGGGAAGCGTGTTGTCGATATCGGGCCAGGCGGCGGTGTCATGCTCGATCTTATTGAAGAACATTTGCCGGACAAGCACCCTATTGGCATCGATATTTCCTCGAATGTGATCGAAGCGCTGGAGCGCAAGAAGCAGCTGGAAGGCCATCGATGGACGGTTCTAAAAGGGGATGCGCTTGATTTGAAGCAGTATGTGGAGCAAGGAACCATTGACACGGTGATCTTTTCATCCATCCTCCATGAGCTCTATTCCTACATCCCCTATGAAGGGAGCAAGTTCAACCATGCGACCATTGCGGCGGCACTGCGCAGTGCTTATGATGTTCTCTCGCCAGGCGGGAGAATCGTGATTCGTGATGGCATTATGACGGAGCCTGCCGAGCAAAAGCGAACGATTCACTTTTTGCAGGATGGAGCAATGGCGTATCTCGAGCGGTATGCGAAGGATTTTGCTGGACGAGAGATCAAATATGAGGTTGTTGGGGCGGATAAAGTAGTTATGCAAGTGAATGATGCGATGGAGTTTCTCTACACATATACATGGGGCGAGGAAGCGTACGTACATGAAGTGCAGGAACAATTCGGCTATTTTACACCAAGTGAATACATAGCTTTTATCCATCGTACGCTGGGATCTGAGGCCAAAATTATTGAGAACAGGCATTTCCTGCAGGAAGGATACACGGATGCGCTGAAGGGTAAAGTAAACCTGTTGGATGAAAGTGGAACCGTGGTTGCGCTGCCGGACAGCACTTGCTTAATTGTTATTGAAAAATAGACAGATGCACTTTGGGGTACTGGCAAAAAACTATTGCATGCGTCATTTTATTATGTCATAATGAAAATATCAAAACGACAATATAATTATCGCAGCCAAGCAGGTGATCACCTTGAACGCAGAAAATGAAACGAATTATCAGGCAAGTAAATATCGCACGCCAGACGGTGCGCCTGCCGACATCGTGATCTTCACCATCACTTCCGAAGGAAAGGATTCCGTGAAGAAGTCGCTCCCGCTCAGAGAGCTGCAAGTGCTGCTCATTCAAAGAAAGCAGTGGCCATTCGAAGGGCAATGGGCGCTTCCAGGCGGATTCTCGTCCGAGAATGAAACAATTCATGAGAGCGCGCGTCGCGAACTGACGGAGGAGACGGGAGTTTCCGATGTCCACCTTGCCTATTTCAACGTGTACAGCGCGCCGAAGCGCGATCCTCGGGGATGGATCATCTCTCACGCGTTCTTCGCGCTAGTGCATGAGCGCTTCCTGGAGAAGCGCCAGGCAGCGGATGATGCCGCAGATGTTCGGCTGTTTCCTGTAGAAGAAGCACTCGCGATGGATCTCGCTTTCGACCACGAATTCATCGTTCGCGATGCGCTTGAACAGATTCAGACGAAGATGCTCACGACGACGATCGCCAGAGAGTTCTTATCCGAGGAATTCACAATCAGCGAATTGTATCAAGTGATTCAGACGGTCGTTCCGACCTTCAACGAACGTAATTTTATCCGTAAAATTACATCTACGCAGAGCCGCAAAGGGATCATCGAAGAGGTACTGGATCACAACGGGCAAGCAAAAATGTCAAATCGTTATTCCCAACGTGCCGCCCAGCTCTACCGTTTCACGGATTATGTGCCTCAGCTGTCTATATACAGCTAGGCCTCTCTTTTACCCATTGATATTGTCTTATTAATAGTATCAAATATACTAAATGGAGGGGTTGGTTAAGATGAAAGCATTGATTATTATTGACTATACGGTCGATTTCGTTGACGGGAAACTTCCTTGCGGTGAGCCTGGCATTGCCATTGAAACGCGGATGTGTGAGATCACGGAAGCCTTCGTAAGGCAGCAGGATTTCGTGGTCATGGCAGTGGATTTGCACGATGAACAGGACCCGTATCATCCGGAGACGAAGCTGTTCCCGCCGCACAATATCCGTGGCACAATAGGACGCTATTTATATGGTCGGTTGAAAACCGTGTATGAGCAGCATGAAAGCGATATTCATTGGATGGATAAAACCAGATATAGCGCCTTTTGCGGGACGGATTTGGAGCTGAAGCTCAGGGCCAGAGGCATTCAGGAACTGCATCTGATCGGCGTATGCACAGATATTTGCGTGCTGCACTCAGCGGTGGATGCTTACAATAAAGGCTTTGACATCGTGGTGCATGAGGATGCGGTTGCCAGCTTTAACAGCCAAGGCCATGCATGGGCTTTGCAGCATTTTGAAAGCACACTTGGGGCTAAAGTTGTTCGTGGTTGGTAGTATGAAACAGCCGCATTAACAGGAATGCTAGGATAATCCAATACGTTTAAGGAGATGATCCCTATGCCACATACTTCACAAGCTGAAATCCAAGCGATATTACATGTACAAAATGAAATAAACGCGGAGAACGAAATAGAGCGCCGTACACAGTTTCTTAAAAATTATCTTCGATATACGGGAGCCAAAGGTTACGTGCTGGGCATGTCCGGAGGCCAAGACTCCACATTAGCAGGCAAGCTAGCTCAAATGGCGATCGATGAACTGAATGCAGAAAGCGGTAAGGACGCGTATCAATTTATGGCGGTTAGACTGCCTTATGGTATCCAAAAAGATGAAGAAGACGCGCAGGCTGCCATTCAGTTTATTGCGGCAAACCGCGTAGTGACTGTCAATATTCAGCCAGCTGTTGATGCCTCGGTGCAGCAATTTGCGGAAGCGACAGGCGAAACGCTAAGCGACTTTCATAAAGGGAACGTCAAGGCTCGCGAGCGTATGAAGGTGCAGTATGATTTAGCTGCGCATTATGGGCTTTTGGTACTGGGGACGGATCACGCCGCTGAGGCCATTACGGGATTTTATACGAAACATGGGGATGGCGCCTGCGATGTGGCCCCTATTTATGGG
>NZ_JBFTQB010000510.1:0-5261 GCF_056398785.1 Paenibacillus sp. 01T422
ATTCAATACTATCATTCTGCCCACCCCCGGAACTTCGCCATTGATTGATCATAATTGCTGTAATCGTGTACTTCCTCTAAAATAACCTGAACTTCTTTCTTGTTCTTAAAGCTTGTATAGCGATCTTCAGGAATTGGTTGCTTCACCTTTTGCCCTGTTGGCAGATCAGCAACTGCGAAATAGCGGAATTTGCCGTCCAGCTCCGTTTTATAGACGCCTACCAACTTCACATCCGTCTTAATTTCAACCTTTAATTCTGCCAAATCTTTGTCGGCTTCTTCCTTTGTTTTGAACGTCTTAATTGGTTTCCATTGCGAAAGTGTCACGTCGTTCTTCCCATTACTGTCTGTTGACATCGTTGCCTGCATGTAGCTAAGCACAAAAATTTGATCGCCCGTTGCAAAGTTCTGGTCATTGGATATGCGCTCATTATTCGGCAGCAAAACCATATCTCCCTCGATCAAATCGCCGACTTTTGCTTGCTGCACCTGGTAATCCCAAGGCACATCGCCATTCATGCTGCTCACGGGTGTCGATGCCGAACTTCCTGCAGCCGGTTTGCTTAAGACAGAAGGCTTCTTATTGAACAGGCTGCTAATGCCCCAGATCATCAGAATGACGACCAAGGCGACTGCCGCCATAAGCCAGAATCGTCTTTGTTTCAAGGTGCTTTCACTCCAATCGGTACAAATTGACTTGCATTTCCTGTGATTTTCCCGCCTGCTCGACCTAAGAGTCCACAAGGCGTTCCGTTCAATACAAACAGCCCCGTTAATAAATGCCTATTTCCATGTGCAAAAGCTAATTCGGGCAAATCAGCTCTTTGCTGATAGACGCGTTCAAAAAAAACACTTGTATCAAAGCCAACTTCGTCTTTGACCTCTAGCTCCCCCGTAGCGCCATAAAGCTCAACCGAGCCTCCTTCTCTTCCAAACATTGATTTGGACACATAATCCCCTGACAACTCTGGAGAAAAAAAGGTAGGCAGCATATAAGCAGCTATAGCCTTATGCTCATTCGCTGTGAACAAGGCTGCGTTCTCCGTGTGAAGCCCCCAAACAATGGCTTGCAGGCCTTTAGATTGCAAGATTACCGCATGCAAAGGATTAAACAATTGGATGAATTGTTCTTCAATCGCATAAGAGAGCGCCTCTCCTCCATCATCAACACCCATCCATTCCTTTGGATATAGCGCGAACATGCTGGAAATGATTTGCTGCTCCCCAACTTTGACTACTCCTTCATCAATCCACAAATCCAGACAATCCACACATGTCATGTTTCTTCCGCTATGAGCAACGAGCGCATCAATTGTCCCTGTATCTTCCGCGTGCTGACCATAGGCAATGCAGGCTGCGAAGTCCGGCGCCTCAATGTCCCATGCAGCGCGGATTAGGTTCTTCATCTCCGTGTTCGGAGAGGCATAACCTTTTTGTTCACATAACCAGGGTGTCGCAATCGCGGCTTCCACGTAACCTGTGGGAGTGTCTGCATTTAGCTCTAAAAGCTTGATTCTGCCCTGCTCATCCACGGTAAAATCAAATCTTGCATAGCGGCTTATGACCCCTATGTCATTCAGTTCCAATCGGTCAAGTCCATCCCAGAGTACTTCGGGAATAGACAGCTGCTGGTATAACGCCCTGTTCCCTTTCACATAGCGAACAGCTTTATCAAATACGCGCCACAATGTACTTGCCGCGAGAATTAGCTCGTTATAGGTTGATTGTTCCATAAGGACAATTTGGTCAATCCAGTAGGCTTCATCTTCCAGATTAGCCCATGTGAATCCAAGCTCATATAGCTGTTGAACTTTATTCTCTCTATCTGGAGCTGGCGTGCCCATGACTTCGAATACCACCGTGTTAACCTCCTGAGCTGGAAGAGGAGCTGAAACCGCTCGATTTACCGCCTATGCTGCCAGATGATGTCGATGTTGATTTCGAACTCGAAGTTGTGCCACTGGTCGTGCCCGAGCTGCTAACGGACCCTGTATTCCCCTTACTTCCTGAGCTTCCTGTGTTTCCTGTGTTTCCTGTGTTTCCTGTATTTCCTGTATTTCCTGAGCTCCCTGTGCTTCCTGTAGTACCCGCAGTCCCCGACTTCGTATTAGATGAGGATGACTTATTGGTGGTAAATGTTCCGGTTCCGCTTGACGTCGTTGGTGTTTTGGTCGTTGAACGATTGGAGAAAGAGCTAGGTTGGTATGTTTTTGTAACATATGGTGTATTAGAACGATAATAAGAAGAACGATGACTGCTCCCCCAGTTGCTTGAGGAATAAGGACTTGGGCTATTGAAAATAAGATGATATAGGAGCAGATCATCCCATCCAAACCCGCTGCCTCCACCATAGTTATTGACGATTATAGGCGCTGTGCCACCACCCGTCGTACCGCTTCCAGCAATCGGTGTTGGAGAAGGCGAAGGAGATATTGCGCCAGCTGCCGGAGGAACAGGTAAATTCCAGTCAACAGCTGGATCGAAATAAGCTTTCACCTCATCGGTCGACCATTCAACCAGCTTGGATGAGGCTGTGTTCGGTGCCGGCGTCTCCGCGGCATAGGCTGGTAACAGCAGCAGCTGTCCGACTAGTACCAGACTTATAGATGCTGAAAATACCTTGAGCGGTCTTTTCACTGCTTGTTCCCTCCTCCTTCTGAACCAACTGCAACCAATAAAAGTTCAAACACATCGAGATCCAAATTCAATCGTCCCTCAATCATTTCGTATTCCTTGCCGCCAATGAGCACGTAATTTGCTGCATCTAGAGCTTGCATCAGCTTCTCATCCCACGGACGTTCACTGATTTTCACAAGCTGTCCATCGGCCAATTTTTCAAAAAGTGTAATTGTCATTCGGTTTCTTCCTCCTTCATCGATGACTTCATACTAGATAAAACGCACGAGCCGACCTTTTGTTTCATATTGGCATAAAATAATAAAAGCCTACCCCTAAGGATAGACTTGAACGGTTTAACTTACAATACGTTTCGCACGAAGGAATGTCTTTTTCCAGTACGCTTTATCGATCTCACTGATCTGTACGCCATTCTTCGGCTCTGGGGAGGCATGCAACATTTGCATATTGCCAATATAGATGCCCACATGCCCGACCGTTTTATTTGACTTGAAGCGACCTGGGACATAGAAAAACATCAAATCGCCTTTCCGCAAAGACTTGCGGCTAACCAAACTTCCCATCGTTGCTTGTTCGCGTGCCAATCTCGGAAGTTTAACACTATATTTGCCATATACGTATTGAGTAAAAGTTGAACAGTCGAACTTTCCGGTTTGCGGATAGGGACCTGTACCAAATTTATATTTAACCCCTTTATACTGCTCACCTTTGTCAATCAAGGCATTAATATTGATGTTTTTCAAAACGGGAATGGCTTTCTCCCCCACAGATGCCCATGCCTGTAGTTCGTCTTGGACGTGTATCCCTGAGGAGGCTGGGTTCGCTCTATCCGTTGTTTTGCCTTTGAAAGGATCATTCGGATCGTCTGCAAATGAAAGCTCAGGAGAATCCCCGCTAGGGTCAGGAGCATTTACATTCTCAAGAGGAGCAACAGGCGATGGATGGATGTTCAATTGATTGCCTCTGACCTCATACGACATCTCGTCTTGAAATAAATCCGCAACAGCTGAGACCGGCAAGTAGATGGCATCGCCTTCTTTGACGAAAGGTTCACCTACATGAATCTCATATCCATCCTTCATCGCTTTTTTGGAATTTGCCGATATTTCGAAGTTCGCATCGTTATCGCCAATTAGCAATTTCTGAGCACCTGCATCCCACTCGGACTGAAACTTCAAGGTTTGAATGAGTTCACTAGCCGCTACATATTTGACATTGTTGATCACTTTAATGGGTAAAACTGCATCGTCATTACCTAACTTCGTTATCCCGTTACCTGCTTGCGACAAGCTGTGCGGCATTGCTGTGCCTGTACTTGATTGTGTCACTCCATTCGGCGTTGGTGCTGAGTTATTTGGGGCCGCATTATCCTTCCCACAAGCCGTTGTTGTCACTATAACGACAACCATACTCCCGATTGCTGCAAGTTTCAGCCTTTTCCACATACCTTCACTTCTCTCCTTTAGGGACACATTATGATCCTCTATAGGGTGAGAATTGTGAGAAATAAATATACGTTAATCAAGTCTAGAATTGTATGGAGCATCTTGGAAGAATCTTTGATTACAAAAAAAAGCGTACCCGATTAATTCGAGTACGCTTAGTGACATCTTAACCGATAGAGCCTTCCATCTCGAACTTGATGAGACGGTTCATTTCTACGGCATATTCCATTGGAAGTTCTTTGGTGAATGGCTCAATGAAGCCCATAACGATCATTTGCGTTGCTTCCGCTTCCGTCAAACCACGGCTCATGAGGTAGAACAATTGATCCTCAGATACCTTGGATACCGTAGCTTCATGCTCAAGCGTAATGTTATCGTTCATGATTTCATTGTAAGGAATTGTATCGGATGTTGACTCGTTATCCAGAATCAACGTATCACATTTGATATTTGCTTTGGAACCTTGGGAGTTGCGTCCGAAGGAAGCCAGACCGCGGTAGGTTACTTTACCGCCATGTTTGGAGATCGATTTGGACACGATTGTTGATTTCTGCAACTGCACGTTTTGTAACGAGGTTGTAGATGTTTGGTGCCCAGTTTTGGATCGTTGTATAACGAGCACGGGAGTTTTTGAGACATACGATCTCAACAACCGCACTGTGCAGGGAGTTTGTGCTGTAGATAGGAGCTGTACAGCCCTCTACGTAGTGCACAAAGCTTTCCTCATCCGTAATGATCAATGTACGCTCGAATTGGCCCATGTTCTCGGAGTTAATGCGGAAGTAAGCCTGTAATGGCACTTCACATTTAACGCCTTTTGGTACGTAGATAAAGGAACCACCGGACCATACCGCACTGTTTAGAGCAGCGAATTTGTTGTCGCTTGGCGGGATGATAGTACCGAAGTATTTTCTGAATAGTTCCGGGTGTTCACGAAGAGCTGAATCCGTATCTGTGAAGATAACGCCTTGATCTTCGAGTTCTTTTTGCATGCTGTGATATACAACTTCGGATTCGTATTGCGCGGATACACCAGCAAGGAACTTCTGCTCTGCTTCCGGAATACCTAGCTTATCGAAAGTTTCTTTAATTTCTGTAGGAACTTCTTCCCATGTTTTACCTTGTTTCTCAGACGGTTTCACATAGTACTGGATGTCATTGAAATCAAGATCATCCATGT
>NZ_JBFTQB010000511.1:0-4617 GCF_056398785.1 Paenibacillus sp. 01T422
GACCAAGGTCGTCGTATCTCCTTCAACAACGAACTGCCTGAGAAGTACTTGCAGCACGGTGTTGCTTCGGCTCGATAAGAAAATACTCGATTTGAAGAATTCATTCCATCTAGCCACCGCATAGAACATACCAATTGTCAGCAGCGGAATGCGGGACAGCGGTAAGATAATCCGCATGAACACGGTCATGTGTCCAGCGCCATCGATTTTCGCAGCCTCAACTAAGGAATCCGGTATTTCTTCAATAAACCGCATCATAATGATCAAATAAAAGACGTTAATCGTACGGTAAAGAACCATCGCCCAAAGATTATCCAGCAAGTGCAGGTCCTTGATGACCATATACTCTTGCACGATACCCGGTTCAAAAATCATGATGATGATGAGAAAAATCATGATGGGCGTTTTGCCGACCAGATTTTTACGCGTCAATACGTAAGCTGTAATGGTTGTGAAGAAAAGGCTGAACACCGTACCGACAATCGTAATAAATAAAGAGTTCATTAACGCTTTCCCGACAATCGGATTGCTGAGCACCACCTGGAAATTGATGAACGAGAAACCTTTTGGCAAAATGTCATAGCCATGCAGCATATGGACTTTGCTGGGGCTCGAGAAAGCTTTGGCGATCAAGTTCATAATCGGTACAAACATCGTCAGCGATAAGAGGACGAGTACGGCACCGAGCACTAATTTGGTGAACGAAAATTTTTGGACACTCATGCTAGCTCCTCCTTACCATGCGCCTTTCGAGGTCAGTTTCTTGGATATGAAATGCGTGGAAAGCACCAGCACGACCCCAATCATACTTTTGAACAAATTAGCCGCTGTAGCGAACGAATATTGACCGTTGATCAAACCAACGCGGTAAACATAAGTATCAATAATATCAATCCGGCTATTGACGGAATCATTCGTGAAGTTCAACACTTGATCCAGCCCTGCATTCATAATAAATCCGACATTTAGAATGAAAATGGTTACCATCGGGATATACAGATGAGGCAGTACAATTCGTGTCACAATGTGCCAACGGTTGGCTCCATCAACATGCGCCGCTTCATACAAACTTTGATTCACACCCATGATAGCTGCAAGGAAAATGATCGAATCCCATCCGATATTCCGCCATGCTTCACTCGCAACAAGCACCCATCTGATCGCTGATTTATCTGTTAGAAAGTCGTGTGGTTGAAACCCGAAGGCTTGAATGATCTCATTCACGACACCGTTTGATTTGGATAAAAAGTCGAACCATACCCCGGCAATAACGACCCAAGACAGAAAGTGGGGCAAATACGAGATGACTTGAATTGATTTCCGGAACTTTCCGTTAATGAACTCGTTAAGGATGAGCGCGAAGATAATCGGAATGGGAAAAATAAGAAACATTTTCATCGCGCTGATAATGAGCGTATTTTTTATTACCTGCTCAAAGATTGGTGTACTGAACAATTCCCGGAAATATTTCAAACCAACAAAGACGTTATCTCCGAGAATTTGATAATCATAGAAAGCTAACTTCATGCCGATAATCGGCCAGATGTGAAAAATAATAAAATAAGCGATTCCCGGCAAAAGCATCAAGTAGAGGACTTTGTCACTCCACATTTGTTTAACTTTCGAATGGGTTCTGATTTGAATCGACTCCTTTCCCATCATACGTCGACTTCCAATTCCATCAGTGGGGCATGCTGTTGAGCACCGTATACGTCACGATCCAAGAACGTGCCTGAAGAAACTTTTCGCGCAAATGTAATTTTGAAGCCGAGCGCTTGATCGAAAAAGACGATATGCATGATCTTATCTTGCTCAATGTTGTAAAGCTTCGATACCAAATCTTTGTTAATGATGCCGGAATTCTTTATTTTGTAATACACTACCGGATCTGTAAAAAGGGCATCCACCGTAATTTCAAACGGTCCGCTGTTTTTGCTTCTCAGTACTTTCGCTGCATCTACTAGCTTCATAATTACACCTCGATATATTCGTTGCGGAACATCTCAACGCCATCCGCAACTTGCATCAAATGATAAACGGAGAATTCATACACAGCGCCAAAAGGGATATCGCTTGGGGCAAAAGGGAACGCCAGATTGCCTGCCGTCGATTTCCTGCCCTCATAGCCGTAATGCAAGAATGTAGATCTGACGGAGCTGCAAATCGTGTTCGCCAGCTCTTGTGTCTTCGCAATAACTTCGAATACAACACCTAATTCGTGCCCAGCCGTTTTTTGCGGCTCCAGTTCACCCAACACGCCGTTAAGACCGTAATTGATGAAATTGATTTCATAATCCTCTTGCGGGATTTCGCTGTAGTACTCCCATACTTGCTGTTTGACCAAGCCCTCTACTTCTTCAATCTGTTCGATCAAAAGCGGATCACGGATACCTGCAACCACGAGTGTGCGGTAAGCGACTTTCATTGCTCCTTCGAGCTTGATTTTGTACTCAGCAGATGGCAAGATTCGGCTTCCTCGCACTTCTACGCTGTCGTCTCCCAATTCCTTAAACTCACAATGTTCAAGATCCAGAACAAGTCCCGGACCATGGAGCAGATAAGGATGATCTTTCTCATAAAATGTGTGTGCAGCTACGGAAACAGCCGTACATTTACGTTTGTCGTTCAGCGGTTTGACGATAAATGAATCTTTGGTCAGAATGCCCAGCATGCAATCTTTCGTTGTCCCCGGTTCTGCACAAAGCGCTGAACATTCAAGAATTTTACCCAAATGATAAGCAAGTGCTGTATCAAAGCCATTATGCATGGCTACCGCGGCAAACGGCGAAGGATCGTAAGCGCGACCACAGATGATAATGTCAGCGCCTTCTTGAAGCGCCGCGATAATAGGTTCATGTCCCATTTGGGCAACAATACCGTTAGTAGCTTCCAATCTTTCCTTCGTAAGCGTCTTCACAGCAATGCCAAGTGGCTCACACTCACCTGATTCTAATTTAGCTTCCACGACTTCCTTAGGAATATCCGCCCAGATCGTCGCTACTTTCAGCCCCGTAATGTTGTTCTCGTTAAGAATTTCCATGATGATTGATCGTGTCCATTCAACATGAACCTTCGCTCCGCTGCCTCCAGCAGATCCGATAATGACCGGAATTTTTGCTTCAGCACCAGCTACAATCATCAGTTCCAAATCTTTTTTGCAAGCTTGCTTGCTGACAATCGCTGTGCCTGCTCCTAATTTATGAGGACCAGCGTCCGTTGAACCGGCATCCACGACGATCGCATCCGGGTGATGTTCCATCCCTCTGATAAACGATGATTTCGGAAATCCGTAACCTAACATCCCGCAGGGCGCCAAAATTTTGAATTGTTCCATTGCTTTACAACCTCCACTGTCCATCATCCGATTCGATGGTTCATTCTTTTCTTTTTCTTCTCGTTGACTCGCGCGGAATGAGTTTGACATCGAATAGATGCGTCTGATCTTCGCTGTTGTCACCCTCGATTTTCTTGATAAGAAGTCGTGTGGACAACATCCCCATATCATAAATCGATTGTGCAACCGTCGTAATTTCCGGCTCTACGATGACCGTCAGGTCAATACCGTCGAACCCGCACAACGCAACTTGATCAGGGACGCGCACGCCCATTCGCTGCAATTTCTTAAGTGCCCCAACTGCCATCGTGTCATTGCCTGCAAAAATCCCGTCAATATCAGGATGGCGCTTCATTAGGTTTTCAACCGCTTCCATTCCGCCGTTAACGCGGAAATAACCAGGTTCGACGAGGCTTGGCGAATACCAAGGAAAATGTTTCACAGATTGCTCGTATCCCATGAATCGCTCTCTTCCGGTTACCGTATCCTGCGGGCCATAAATATGAGCAATTTTCGTGCAGCCCTCATCGAGCAGATGCTGTACAGCTTGCTGTGCCCCTTCCAAATGCTTGGAGCTTACGACCGTGCAAGAAGTCTCTCGCGGCGCTCTATCCAGCATAATGAAAGGAATTTTCTCGTTATTCAAAGCGTCAACATCGTCAGAGCGAAGGCTGTAGGAAGCGAACAAAATGCCGTCTACATACCGCTGCTTCAGCACCCTGATGTAGGTTTGCTCCTTATCCGCTTGATTGTCTGAATTGCATAGAATCACTGTATATCCATACATGCGGGCAACATCCTCAACAGCCCTGGCTAGCTCCGCAAAGAATGGATTCGTGATATCCGGGAATATTAAGGCAATCGTTCCTGTCTTTCTTCCTGCAAGCCCTCTAGCCATCGCGTTCGGCTCGTACTGAAGCGTTTTGATCGCTTGCTCTACTCGCAATTTTGTTTCTTCATTGACATATCCGTTTTTGTTCAAGAATCGGGAAATAGTCGCTACAGAAACACCTGCCAACTTTGCCACATCTCTAATTGTTGCCACTGGTTACGACTCACTCCTACAAAAAAGCATAACCGTACTCTCAGCAAAGAAATCCTTGCATAGGGTACCGGTTACATGCTCCCGAAATTTTCCTTTATTTCGATAAATACTATTATTTACACATTACATACTAATTATTTAGATTGCCGTGATTAACGATGTGTAACCGGTTACCTATTCCATGTTTCTTATTATATTCCTCATGTTTCAACCATGTCAAGTCTAAATACTCCCTTGG
>NZ_JBFTQB010000512.1:0-4609 GCF_056398785.1 Paenibacillus sp. 01T422
GAGCCTGCTGCGTATGTGTATAGCCAATCATCACCGTGCCCAAATGTTCCTCTGCAAAGTCCAGTAAATGGTCCTTCAAGAGAAGTGCAGATGACAGTGTCACCGCTAACTTCTCTCTGAGCACCATTCGATAGATCGCAATTCCCATATCATTGCGGCTTCTCGCAAGATGCAAATTGCCAGCAATATCCCCAGCATGTGCCAGCAGCTGATGCTCGACCTGAAAGAATAAATCTTCGAACTCTCCGGTATAGGTGCTGTGGCGCAGAGCCTCCACATCAAGACTTTGAATGGCTTTAGCTATTTGTCTGGATTCTTCTTCCGTGATCAGGTTTTGCTCACGCAGCATGATCAGATGTGCTTTATTGATTGCCATCATAGGGCCTAGCAGATTTTCTTTAGCTTCATTAAATGCTGGCTCCAAAACAACCTCCGTATACGTTTTACCCGGGAAAGATGATCCTTCCGATTGCAGCAGTTGTTCACGATATCCCATTTTGCAATTCATCCTTTCCTATCATTTTTTTGCTCTCATCCCAAGCCAATTCATGATTAGTTGATTCATATTTCTGACAGCTTCTTCCACGAACGCCTCTCCGGCTTCATAGGAAGTTTGCCTAATTTTACCTGTGTATCCATCCCATCCTTGAGGGGTACCCTCCACTAAAACATAGGGCATTGAAGTTAAAGGCGGACATGAATCTAATTCCAAATCTGAATCCTGTACGGAAACCAAGTCCGGTCGAAAAGCCTTAACGGCAGACATTTCGTATGGACCCCCATGGCCTCTGCCCGCAGTCCCGTGAAATAACCCCATATGCTCAGAAAAATCAGTCGCAACCATTTGCCACCAGTTGATTAACAAGAAGCTCGCGTCTTTATATTTACCGGTGATGGATTCGGCTACAGTCCGGGAAGGACCCATATTGCCATCGTGAGCATTGAGTAAGACAATATTTCGAATACCCAACTGACAAATTCCGTCTACGACGTCTGATAAGTATTCAATGAAGACAGATGGGCGGACCGAAACCGTACCAGGATAATCTTTGGTTTTGCCTGGACAAGGCGTATACGATATTACAGGATAGATTAAGGGCTTAAGAGCAAAATCCACCTTTTGTGCAAAGCCCTCAGCCAAGATAACATCCGTACCCAACGGTGAATGTGGTCCATGATATTCTAAAGAACCCAATGGAACCACTGCAAATTGCGCTGTATTCTTAACTTCATCTACCTCTCGCCCATGAACATTCATTACATTCATATCCCCTGAACAACCTCCGAATTCATGATACATATGGAGAACACTGAGCGTGCCCTCCATATGTACTTGGTTAGCTAACTGCTATATTACTGTTTTTGACTAATCATATTAACGAACATACGAATTGCGCCTGGAACTAAATTTGGAATTTCACGATACCAAACCAGCGAGCTATATGTGTAAACACCTTTTCCGTAAGGAGCTGATAAGAAAGTACCTGTGAATTCTTTTTCACCCGGATCTCCGTTAGAAATCAACTCCGTGTACGCATTGCCCCATTCTGCAGGATTATAAGCGGAACGGTCCTGAATCCACGAATCCCAATCTGCATCTGTAATCTTATTTGGGTAATTGAAGATCGGATGATCCGGGGCCAGCATCGTTACCTTGGAATTTTCATCGGTTACCCGCCATTTAATTAACGGCTCACCAATCTTAATCGGATAAGGTGCAAGCTCAGGCTTCCATTTATCTTCAGGCTTGTGATATTGAACCACGAGGTTCCCGCCGTTCTTCACATAATCCAACAGACGTTGATTACTCGGAATCAGCTCCGGACGGAATGCATATGCACGAATGCCAAGAACAATCGTGTCATATTGAGAGAGATCGCCGAATTGGATTGCCTTGTCATCCAGCTTCACAACATTAACACCTACTTGACGCAAATATTCATCAATGTTGTCAAAACCGCTTGACACGTATCCAACTTTCAAATTTTGCGGAACAGCCAAATCGAACGCTTGAATTTTTAGTTCGGCCGGTTGAACCAAATACGTTGTACCGATATGCGGATAGGAAATCACTTGAACGCCTTCATTGCTTTGAACATCTTCATTCTTAGCTACCGCCGTAATCGAGTACTTACCTGTGGCCACATTGGAGGAGCCTTTGACCGTGAAGGATACGGATTTGGTTTCGCCTTTAGCAGCAAAACTCACCTCTTCTACAGACGGCTCAGCCGTCCAGCCCTCCGGCAAGTTCAAAGAAATAGATGCCTTGGAGGCGCCTTGCGTATAATTACGTACTGTAACCTTAACCGGGATCGCTTCATCCGATTTCAATGTATTAAATACAGTTGCACTAGGGCTAAGAGACATCGCATACGCTGGAAGAATTGCGACCGCATTTTGCGGAACTGCTCTAACCGTACTTGATGTATCAAACGCCTTGTATGTAACATCAGCCGTTAGGTTCGGCGCCGCATAAGGCTTGAACTCCGCAGCATCCTTAGGTACGGTTACATTGTACGTAACGGAAACTGTTTGATTTTTGCCAATCGAATCAAAGGTAACCGGCCCTGCAGCCTTTGTTTCCCACCCTTGTGGAACATTCAAGTTTAGTTGAATGCTTTTCAGGTTTACATTGCCACCGTTGAAGGCAGAAACTACGACTTTGGTCGTTTGCCCGGCTACTAGCTCACCCGTTTCTGGCTTTACTTTAACAACCAGCGAAGTGGCTTCCATACTAGCTTTGTTCAATTGCGCGTCTTTCACGTTCAAACGATAGAACAAATCATCCTTCACGGCTTGTTCAAGACTGGAAGACTTCACATCTGCCAAGGCGTTTTGGACATCCTTTTTCATTTCGTGAACTTCCCGAGCCACTTCCGTGAAGTTTGGATACGCCTGAATAACCTCTTCACTGTCTTTTTGCAGCTGCTGTAAGTCCTTCGTTACTTTATTATCCTTGCCTTTGGTTTCAACCTCTTTAGCCAGGTCGGCAAAAGTAAATGCAATGCCATCAAAGAAACTTGCTTCCTTATCATTCGTTTTTACTGTACTTGATTCAAGCGTATAATAATTACCGGAGGGACCTTCATCTACGATTCTACCCATACCTTGACTTTTATGCATAAAACGCGATTCCTCACCCAATTGCACATAAGAGGCGCCGTAGATGTTATCATAATCACCTACTGGAACCATGACGTTATATTTCTTGGCATCTGCTGGCAAATATAACTTCTTAACCTGCCAAGGCTGCAGACCTTTCTTTAGCTGCTCAGGGAATACATTCGGGTCAGCGGCATCCTTGTAAGCCCGAACAGTAAGAACGTTAATCGTTCTATGATGGCCATGCGTCGAATCTTCATTAAGGAATGATGGAATGATTACATCCGGACGATCCTCACGGATCTTACGTATCAACCGTTCGTACGCAACGGACTCTCCCCAATGCTGAAGCGTTTCTTCTACACTTTTAGAAAATCCAAAGTCAAAAATCGGATCATTGATTTCTTCGCTAAGCATACCTAGTGTTACGTTAGTGATTTTAGAGGCTTCTTGCAGTTCGCGCGTTCTGATGATTCCCAGGGGATTCCCCAGCTCGCTGCCGATTTCATTTTGCCCGCCCTCGCCACGGTTTGCAATAACGCTGAAAGTATTGACGCCTTTGCCAAGAGAAAGATAAGCAAGCACAGCACTGTGCTCGTCATCTGGATGGGCACCGGTATTCATGGCACTTGCAATGGTCGCTAACGGCTTGATCGATTTCCATAGATCTACTACGCCTCGTTCTGCATAAGCAGGACTTGCCATTGCAGGTAAGAGCATACTTCCTGCGATCGCAACGCTCGTCATCATCGATACTAATTTGGGGCTTGATTTCGACTTACCACTCAATTGAACTCCTCCTTTGATCATTCCAATCTCACACGGCAAGAAATGGCCAATTTCCCGCTGTATATCATGACGTGGTTATGAACTCCTAGGTGTTCCCACGATATGACCGAATCTGCTTGAAGATCATCAGTAATCGTCAGAATGCGCTACCTGCTTTATCCCCTGTAATCTTACGCGAAATAAAGAGAACAATGATAATCAGCACGATCTGCAAAACGCCATATGCACAAGCTGTGCCGAATTCGAAAGAGTACATTCTCTGAAATATTTCTACTGAGATGGGAACTGTGCTTGTTTTAAAAAGCAAGATTGAAGCTACGAATTCGCCAATGCCATCCACGAACGCAAGCAATGTCCCGGCCAGTATGYCGCTAAGCGCCATCGGGAAAACCACGCGCCGGAAGCTGTACCACCAGGTAGCACCCAAATTGCGTGCTGCCTCTTCCGTGGAAGCGTCCATTTGTATCAAGGTAGCGGACGTCGAGCGGAAAACCAGAGGTAAATGGCGAACAAAATAGGCGATAGGCAAAATCCAGAAGGTTCCTACCAATACTTGGTTAAAGCTGAATATTGACGGCGTACTGAATGCAGCTATCAGATTAATACCTACAACTGTACCTGGCAGCGCCCATGGAAGCATAATAAAAATGTCCATTAACGATTTTCCTTTGAATTTCAAACGAACCATCGCGTAAGCAGCCGCTACGCCAAATATGAC
>NZ_JBFTQB010000513.1:0-4604 GCF_056398785.1 Paenibacillus sp. 01T422
GTCTGAGCCTGCGCAAACCGACAAACAGCCCGTAGCCTCAGAAAACAAATCACCGGATAAAGAAATATTCATTTATACCGTGTATCCAGCCTTTTATGCCAAAGAAGATATCTGGGAGAAACAAGTTGGGCAATACCTCAAGAAGAAGTTTCCAGACCTCACTTTCAAACACGTTCAGTGGGATAGTCCTGGCCGACAATATAAGGATCTGATTGCAGCTGGTACGGTTCCTGACATTATTATTGACAATGCCCGGATGAATCTGCAGCGGAATATTTTGAAAAACGATTTGCAGTATGACATGACGGACCTGATCAAAAAGTATAATTTCGACACGAGCACATTAAATCCTGCGGCCATGACACAGATGAAGAATATAACGCCGGAAGGTAAAATTTATGGTTTGCCTTTCCAATTAAGCGATTTTGTACTGTTCTACAACAAAGATATTTTTGATAAATTCGGTGTTGATTACCCGAAAGATGGTATGACGTACGATGAAATTTACGAATTAGCGAAAAAACTGACTCGTGTTGAGGGTGAAAACACGTACAAAGGCTACCAACAGCACCCTGGTTTGTACATGACTTATAATCAGCTTTCACTGTCGCCTCTTAGCTTGACGGAAGATAAAGCGGAATTGAACACTCCGGGTTGGAAGAAGGAAGTAGACAACTTAAGACGTTTCTACGAAATTCCGGCGAACCAATTTACATCCGTCGATGATTTCCCAAAAGGGAAAATCGCGATGAGCGTTCACGTAACGGAAAAGATTGTTCAGTGGTATGAACAGAACAAAAACTTGAACTTTGATATCGCTGCTATGCCATCCTTTGCGGATGCGCCAGGCGTCAAAGCTCAGCCTAATCTATACTCGGCGTACATTTCCAAACAATCGACTAAGAAAGATCAAGCTTTCCAAGTCATCCAGTATCTGCTTTCCGAAGAAATGCAAATCAATTTTGCGAAAGAAGGCATTATCGGACCGCTGCAAACACAGAAAGTACAAGAAGCTTTCGGTAAAAACTTGCCGCAAATGCAAGGGAAGCATACGCAAGCTATCTTCTACGGCAAGAACGCAATGCCGCCAGCGGCTCGCGCTTCAGGCTTAACCTACATTGATGTGCCGGTGCACGGTGTGTTCCAGCCACTGATCTTCGGAGAATCCAAGGACTCCGTAACCRCACTGCGCATGATTGAAGAATCTTCAACGAAAGCGATTCAGACCGAGAAAGCCGCCAAATAATGCCGCATATGGCTCCTTCATCCGATCATTGGAGGAGCCTTCACTCCACTATGAATAAGAGGTGACCCATTCTATGAAACGTGTTCTATTGGTACTTCTTGCCGTGTTTATGACAATCATGATGAGTGCTTGTTCATCATCAGAGAAAGCAGCTGACCCAAGCGTTTCGCCCACGTCAACATTAACAGCGACGGCAACGCCAACAGCTACTTCAACAGCTACAGCGAAGGCTTCAGAGACTCCTGCAACGACGCCAACACCTGCGGCAACAGCCACGCCTGCAGCAACTGTGGAAGCGACGAAAACAGCAAGTCCTACGGCTGACGCAACGAAGGCGCCAGCTACGACAAGTTCATCCAAGGCAAGCGATGCTCCCGCCTCGCCAGCAGCTGTAGCAACTGCTGCTCCAGCTGCGAGTCAGCCAGAGGCAGCTCAGCAACCAGAAGTTTCACCGAAAGGGAAGAAAGTGCTGCTTGTTGGCAGAGATTCCGAGCCGCTTCCTGCTGAAGACGTTGCGATTGCAGGTCGTTTGAAAGGGATGGGATTTAGCGTAACCCATCTTGCAGATCGTGAGCTGACTGCTGATGCGACGAAAGGGTACGATTTAATCTACATTAGTCAAACGACGAACTCTAAATTTTTGAAAACAGGTGCTATGAAAGAAGTGGCTATTCCAACGTTGTATGTGAAAAGCCATGGGATGTTCTATCTTGGACTATCCGCTCAAGAGGAAGGTACKACTATCAAGAAGCTGAAATCGATTGAGATCGTCGATAGTAAACATAAGATTGCCGGCGGCTTAACTGGGACAGTAGATGTTTACACGGAAACCGGTGATAACTTCGGCATCAGTTATGGTATTCCAGGCAAGGAAGCGAAAGTGATTGCTACGGTTCCCGGCGACAAAACGAAGGCTGCTCTTTATTACTATGATAAAGGAGCGAAAGCTGATAACGGTTATGAAGTGAAAGCGCGATTATCCTACTACTATTGGAGTAATGGGATGCAGGATACTTCTACGGATGCTGGCTGGAAGCTCTGGGATAACATTGTCTTGTGGACGTTGCAGAACGGATAACAAATTCTTGACGTAAATGAAGGAGGTTATTGTTGGAATGAGACGAGTGAAAATAAGCTTAGGCCTTGCGCTTACGCTTGCACTGGCGGCAGGGTGTACGAACGAGGCAGCTCCAAGTGCCAAACCGGGTGGTTCTGATGACAAAACTTCACCGCAAGCCCAGACCTCACCTGACAACGAATTGTTTATCTACACCGTATGGCCGGCTTATTACGTCAAAGAGGACATTTTTCAGAAGCAGGTCGGGGATTTTATTAAAAAGAAATTTCCGAACGTCACGATCAAGCATGTAGCTTGGGACAATCCGGGCAGACAGTACAAGGATTTGATCGCTGCAGGTACGATCCCTGACATCATCATGGATGACACACGAATGAATGTACAAAGATATTTGATTGATAATGACCTTCAATATGATATTAGCGATTTGATCAAAAAGTATAATTTCGATACGAGCAAATTGAATCCAGCCTATATGGCGCAAATCAAAAATTTAACCCCGGATGGAAAAATATACGGGCTGCCGTTCTATAACAACGATTTTGCTTTATTTTACAACAAAGATATTTTCGATAAATTCGGTGTTGATTATCCGAAAGACGGTATGACGTATGATGAGATCTACGAGTTGGCCAAAAAGCTGACACGCGTAGAAGGTGACGTCACGTACAAAGGTTTCTCGCAAAACCCGGGTCATTATTTAAATTATAACCAGTTATCTCTATCCCCGTTAAGCAAAACCGAGGATAAAGGAGATATGAGTGATCCGAATTGGAAGAAACTAGTGGATAACATGAGAAGGTTCTACGATATTCCAGCCAATCAATTCGATACCGTGGAAACGTTCGCTTCCAAGCCAAGCATCGCCATGGCGGTGGCAACGGTGAGCGACCATTTGGTCAAATTCTATGAGGAAAACAAGAATCTGAACTTTGACATCGCTTCGGTGCCATCCTTAAGTGACGCTCCTAACACGAAATATCAGCCGAATGTGTATTCGATGTATATTACGAAGCAATCGAAGAAAAAAGATCTTGCCTTCCAGGTCATGGATGCACTGCTCTCCGAAGAACATCAGATTGAGCTTGCCAAAGAAGGCGTTATTGGTCCGCTTCAGACAGATGCGGTCAAAGCTGCCTTCGGTAAAAACTTGCCGCAAATGCAAGGCAAGCATGTAGAGTCTATTTTTAACAGTAAAAATGCAATGCCGCCCGCTGCTCGTAATCAAGGGTTGGTTTGGTACGATGTCCCTGTTCAAGGTGTTTTCCAGCCGCTTATTTTCAAGGAGTCCAAAGATTCCGTGACGGCGCTGCGCATGGTCCAGGAACAAGCCACGAAAGCCATCGAAACAGTGAAGTCAGCAAAAACTGAAATTAATAAGGCAGCGAGCACAGCTAAGTAACTGATGACCAGCAAAGCTAATTTACAACACAAATCAAATTTAGAAAGGTGAGTTCACGTGAAAAAATTTGTATTCTCGCTATTGTCTATCCTTCTCATGTCACTAACTATCCTGCCCTTTGCTTCTGCAGCAGACACGGATACGCCATCCGCAGCAGTTAAAAGTGTTGACGATTTCAAAGATTTGAAAAATTTACCGCAAGCGGATAAGGAAAAATTCGATTCATTGATCCAAGATGGTGTTTTTAATGGCTTGACGGAAGATACGTTCGGACTGGACGCTCGGATGAATCGTGCACAGTTTGCGAAAGTAGCTGCTATTATTTTCAACCTCGAAGTTGACGATACACTGACAGTTTCTTCATTCACAGATGTCAGATCCGATGATCCAGCGAATTCCTATGCGCTTCCTTACATCGAGGCATTGAAGAAGGCAGGGCTTACCAATGGTTACGATGCTGAAGGTAAAACGTACAAACCAGCTGGAGATGTTTCCCGTCAAGAGCTTGCAGCTTTCCTGATTCGTGGTTTAGGCATGGAAGATGAGGCCTCTTCAGCTACGCCAGTTGATGATTCTACGGTAGATGATTGGGCAAAAGGTTATGTTTCACTTGCGCTTGAGAAAAGCTTGCTAGCGAATCAATCGGCAGGTAAATTCAGTGGAAAAACATCCGCTACACGTAAAATGTTGGCTCTTGCAAGCTTTGCAGCGAAACAAATTCTTTCTGGCAGTGCGCCAGAAGAAACAGATGAACCAGAAGTTCAGCCACAGCCTGGAGATGAACCTGCAGCACCAGCTGGCGAAATTTCCGCACAAGGCAAAAAAATGCTTTTCATCACACGTCAAAGCTCGCAAATGACACAGTTGAAAGATAATCC
>NZ_JBFTQB010000514.1:0-4582 GCF_056398785.1 Paenibacillus sp. 01T422
ATATTACGATCGAAATTCGGATAAAATCTTTGTCATGGGAAGCGATGTTAGCCAAGGAATGACGGTATTTTATCAGGTTTATCCTAGCGTGAAAATGATTGCCTACGATAGATCTAGCGACTTGTCATACAACCGTCAGATGATGGGCAGACCTACTATATTAGCAACTCGTTTAAAGGTACTATCTATACGGCACATGAAGGAGAGGCTCTATCAACCCATACAAATATTGATAGTATACGTACGCACCGCTTAACTTCGCTCATGGATAAAGGTCATTTGTACCTACTTGATAAGGACAACAAAACCATTCAATTAGTAACTCCTGGTGTAGGAGCGAGCATAGTCGCAACCCTTAACGTAGGTAATATCAAATCCGCAATAGTGCATGAAGGCAAATTCTACTTAATGGTGGGTAACCAATTCTACCGTATTGATATAAAAGGGAAACTGGAAGAGTACGCTAATGTAGACAATGCCGTATACCATAAGGGTGTTTATAACTTCAAGACCCATAATTTTGATCCAACGCCAACTCCGTATGGTATTTCTCTTCCTTCTGAACCTGGAATGAATGAAATTTTGGATAGGTTTGAGCCCAAACGGATTGTGCTTGGTCTTGCGCCGCAACGATTTATAATTGATCCCAAAGGTAACATTATCATTTATGATGATATATATAAGATTCTCAGAAAAATAAATGTGTTTAAATAAAGATTTCAAGGTGATTGGAAAAAAAGGGGTAAGCGAAGCTTACCCCTTTTTTTGTGTTGAGCACTCAGCGCCATGAAATTTGCTGCATYGCTTGGGCGGCTCCTCCCTGGGGAACTACAGGGCACTATTTTATCGAAATAGGCTCTTTTTCGCGCGGAGGGGAACTGTGGTCCTCTATTTATCCGTTTTCTTTAAGAAAACGGAATTAAGCGATCAAATAAAGCCCTGTAGTTCCGCTGAACACGGAAACGGGCTGAATTTGCTAGAATAGCGGCCTGTAGTTCCTCAAGGATGCATCGTTGACCAACTTAACGCTAGTATGAGGTTACCTCCTCCGCCAAGTGCCACAGAAACGCTGGATTTTTAGCGGTAAGTATCCTCCGCCCCCCCAAATTGCTCCTACCGGGCTCTTAACAAGCTAAACGACAGAGGAGAAGTTAACTCCTCCAAAGGTTCCTTTCTCCCCAGCCAACTACAGGGCACTATTTCATCGAAATAGTCCCTTTTTTATGTCTTAGCAGGATTCGTTGGGAATGAACCGATGCTCCAAAGCATGCACAATTCCTCGAATTGAGACATTTTTGCATTAACACTTTCTTGCCCCAACTCTCAAATCCTGGGAAAATATGCAAATCGCGGATCGGTTCATGTCCTAGAGGATTGAACGATTGTCATGACATCTCCCCAGCGGGTAAGATTGCGGTACTAGACGTGAAGGAGGCTTACGACAGTGGCAAAGTTGTATACGGAAACTAAGCCCGGAATCACAGACAGAGATGTGAAGCATGTGAAGTTTGCGCAAAACCGATATCTTCTGAATTTGCGAAAGCATTGGATGCTTTATCTAATGATCATCCCCGGGCTCGTTTATTACCTTATTTTTAAATACGTGCCGCTCATGGGGAGTGTCATTGCCTTTCAAAACTATCAGATTTTCAAAGGTATGTTGGGAAGCCCTTGGGTGGGGTTGGACAATTTCAAGTTCATCTTCACGTATCAAGAYTTCTACCATGTATTAAGAAACACGGCGACAATCGCCACGTATCACCTCGTATTCGGATTTCCTGCGCCTATTATTCTAGCACTTCTATTTAATGAGGTCAGGCTGATGCTGGTAAAACGAGTAGTGCAGAGCATGTTCTATCTCCCGCACTTCTTATCATGGGTTGTTGTTGGAGGTATTGTATTTGAACTGCTGTCCACTCAAGGCGTGGCTAACATGGTCCGTGGATGGTTCGGTCTCGAACCGATCCTGTTTATGCAGCAGCAGAGTTATTTTCGAACGATTGTCGTCTTATCGGGCATTTGGAAGGAAGTCGGCTGGGGCACGATTATTTACCTTGCCGCAATTACCGGTATCAATCCGAATTTGTATGAGGCGGCTGTAATGGACGGTGCAAACCGTTGGAAGCAAACCCTTCATATAACATTACCGATTCTGTTTCCAACGATTCTGGTGCTATTCCTACTGAATATCGGCAATTTTCTGGAGCTTGGTTTTGACCAAATTTATAACTTGCTGACGCCTATGACGTATTCCGTGGGGGATATTATTGAGACGTATGTGTACCGAGCCGGGGTTTTGCAGGGGCAGTACAGCGTTACCACAGCCATTGGACTATTCCAGTCAGTCATTGGTTTCGCACTGCTGTGGGTGTTTAACCGGATGGCGAGAAAGACAGAACAGGGGTTGTGGTGATGAAACAGGCATATGGAGAAAAAGCTTTTCAAGTGTTCAACTATTTGTTCCTAGCCGCAGCTGCATGCACGATGTTGATGCCGCTTGTCCATCTGTTGGCCGTGTCGCTCAGTTCACCAATTGCTGCAGATTCGAAGACGGTGTTCTTACTACCGGTCGAATTTACGTGGGCATCGTGGGGTCATATCCTGCAAAATAAGGGATTATGGAGCGCATTCGGAGTAACGGCGTACATTACGATTGTTGGGACACTGCTAAGCATGCTGTTCTCTGTTTTGACAGCGTTTCCGCTGTCCCGCAAGGAATTTCTGATCCGCAAGCCGTTCATGCTGGCTGTTATCATTACGATGATTTTCAATGCACCGATGATCCCATTTTTCCTGACAGTTCGGGAGCTGGGCATGATGAATTCCCTGTGGTCGCTGATTTTGCCAGGTTTGATTGGGACATTTAACATGATTATTATTCGGACGTTTTTTATGGGCATTCCTGCGGAGCTCGATGATTCAGCGCGTATGGACGGGTGCACGGATGCAGGCATTTTGTTCCGGATCTATCTCCCCTTATCCAAGCCTGTGCTCGCGACTGTCAGCTTGTTTTATGCCGTAGGATATTGGAACACTTTTCAGAGGGCCGTTCTGTTCATCCGTGATCCCAACAAATGGCCGCTGCAAATGAAGCTTCGTGCTTACTTGCAGTCACCGGAGGAGCTTGCTGCTGTGAACCTGTTCCTTGGCGATTATGATTTCAACACGACAACATTGAAAGCGGCTACAATTCTGTTCGCGACCGTACCCATTATTTTAGTATATCCGTACCTGCAGAAGTATTTTGTAAAGGGTTCGATGCTAGGCTCGTTGAAGGAGTAAAAAGGGGCCGATATAGAGCCGCAACACTGGCTTAATATAGCAAATAATTTGCAAGGATCGTTGACGTGCCATCAAAGGGAGGATATAAGCATGAGGAAACTTTTATTTGGGAAAAAGATAGCGATTACAGCAGCGGCTTCGCTGCTTGCCGTTGCAGTCCTTGCGGGGTGTGCGCAGACGGAAGACAACACACCTGTCGCAGAAGGCGGCGCCAAGAACGACAAGCTTGTACAGGTGAAGGTGTTCAAAAGCCATATGGGCGTAGGCACCATTCCAGATGCTAATAATGCGCACGTCAAATATGTAGCAGAGAAAACAGGCGTTGAATATAAGCTCACGACCACGCCTCCGGGCTCAGAGCCAACGGAGTTCCTCAATCTGATGATTGCCTCGAATGATTTGCCGGACATTCTACGTCCAATTGGCGGTATCGAGCAAACATTGATCAAACAGGGTGGAGCGCTGCCGCTCGAAGATCTTCTTCCGAAGTACGCACCTAATGTGTGGAAGAACATTCCTAAGGAGGCGTGGGATGTTGTTCGTTCTGCCTCGTCGGATGGCCATATTTACTATGTGCCAAAAGTGTTTCTCGTTCCTGAGCGCGCACCGATGATTCGTAAGGATTGGCTGGATAAGGTCGGACTGCCTATGCCGAAGACAGCATCTGACTATAAGGAAGTACTGAAGGCATTTCGTGATAAGGATCCCAACGGCAACGGGTTAAAAGACGAGCTGCCGACCTCAGGCCGAGAATTCGGCAAGTGGATGGATCATCTTTTCGGCATGTACGGTGTTGCCATGTGGGAAGGGAGTCCGGAGTGGGACCTGTATGACGGCAAGATTCAGTATGCAGGCGTTACGTCTAACATGAAGGCAGCTATCGGATATATCCGTGAGCTATATGCAGACAAACTGCTCGATAACGAGACGTTTCTTAACAAAGGCGACGTATGGCAGGCCAAAATCAACAATAATCTGGTTGGCAGCTGGTACCACCTCCCGGCAAGTGTACGCGATCGGTACACGGCGATGCTGAAGGGGGCGCCCGATGCTTATATCGTTGGCATGCCGGTGCCTAAAGTAGACGGTTTTCAAGGTTTCGTTACGATGAAAACGATGGGTGAGCCGGAATGGATCATTCCAGCAGGAGCCAAGAACAAAGCGGAAGCGTCGCTGAAGCTGCTCGACTTTTTCTATGATACAAGCAACGATGAGTTCATTCGTTTTGGGATAGAAGGGCTTCAACATCAGGTCGTGAATGGCAAGAAGGTACTGCTGCCGCCAGAGGATAGCCGTCCGC
>NZ_JBFTQB010000515.1:0-4581 GCF_056398785.1 Paenibacillus sp. 01T422
TTGGTACACTCCTCCCCTTTTGGAATAATAGCTCGATACGAAATCGGATAAGGCCCATTGGGACTGATTTCAACATTCCCCTCATTGATACAACGACCGTCCAGAACTAATCTCCGGCAGTTGTGCGAGTCCATCGTGTAGGCGGCTAAGCCAACCGAATCTTCTTCTGTTCGAAAGTGTCGGCAGTGATGCTCGGTCATTACAACGTCTGAAATCATACGTCTTGCCTCACGAATATAGAGTTGATGCGGCCAACCGCTTGTCGTGGTAAACTCATCAGCCGGAAGCCCCCATGTAGTCACTTCAGCTCGAATAGCTGCTGGAATGGTGTCATCATTAGCGAGGAAATAAAGCATTCCCATATTATAGTGAAGATGCTGCTGAAAGAGCTGCTCGCGAACCGCATAGCTTGCCTCTGGCCAAGCATAGTTACGCCCGATATAATCGGTCGAAATCCCGCCCCAATTATTCAAATCACTTTTGCCGCCCGGCATCACCTTATTGAGCTTCAAAGCATCCCAGACACCGTTACGAATATATCTCGCCAATAAGGCGAATTCGTCGCGATTGTRGGTAGGCGGCTCTGGAAAAGGAAGTTGATTATCCGGGTTACTGCTTAAGCAGATTCGGAAATTGTAAGCCTGAACAGAATCATCTCCCTGACCTTGCACACCTGGTAGCGCATCGGTTATTCCTGGCAGCAGCCCGCTATCGATCTTCCCTTCAACTACATAGGGGTCTACCCAAGTCGTAAAATTATGTTTGGGATGACCATAATGAATTCCGTTCAATATCTCTTTGTACACGGTGCCCGATTCTCTGCCTACATGATAGGAAACGCCAGCTCGTGCGAGCAAATCTCCCTCATAGGAAGCATCAATAAACATAGGAGCTGTATACACATTTCCGTCTTCCATTTTGATTTGTATGATACGTCCTGATTGCAGCTCTACGGCTTCTAAATGCTGCTCAAAGTACACTGGTACTCCTGCTTGCTGCAACCACTCCGTGAAGATCCGCTCCGCCACATGAKGTTCTAACGCCCAAGTCCTTCCATCTGGCTCAGCACTGCCGTAGTGCTGCCCTAATGCTTGATAGAACTCGCTGGAAATCCCCCCAATAGCCATCGTGTTAYCGACATCCGTACGTCCAAGACCACTTGCCGTCATTCCGCCTACATGCTGGCTGAACTCGGCAATCACCGCTTTAAGACCCATGCGGCTTGCTTGAATCGCGGCTGCTATGCCTGCAGGAGTACCTCCATAGATACAAAGATCAGCCTCAATCCGATGAGGTTGACGAGGTAGATCCTGCTTTGGCTTATAATAATATAAATTTGAAAAAGCACTCATCCGGTCTCCTCCTCGGTTTAATTTGGATATGTGATAGAACACAGCTGCGGTGATTCTATCTTGCTTCCTAGATGCAGAGATTCCATGGCCAGATTGATCATTCCAGTTGTCAGAAATGTCCGTTCCGCACAGACAGTTGAACGACCAGTCAATACCATCTGCTCAATCAATTCAGTCAGCTTCTCAAAATGGGTGTAGGGACGACCCATTCCGCTATCACAGCGAGCAGCAGTAATCTCTCCATTTACTTCACGAAAAGCAAGTCCCCACTCTCGTATAAATCGCTGCAGCTGCAGGACGTAACCTTTTAATCCGTCGATATACGTAACAATGAACAGAACAGGGACATCAACATGATCCCTCGGATGCCCTGGCAGAACATCTCTTAGCGAGCCTAGTGCCTGAATCATGAGATCCTCGGGAACCTCCCCCCGATCCATTGCCGCCCACACCGATCTCCCTTCCAGCGTTTGAACCGAACGGATTCCGGTCTCACCGCCTTCTCTTTGTTCGGCTGCGGCCTGCAGCACCTCCATGCCATGAAAGCCATATGACTCAATGCCAAGCCAACTGACCACGAAAATCTCCTTCACATGATGTAATTTCTCTGAAGAATAGGTTGGCAATTGAGGCGTATGCGGAATAGAGGATCCCCCCAGAAAAGGCAGTCCTCTCTTCAACAGCTCGCTGTATATCCACTCCGCATCCTGCATGCTATATGACAGATGTTTATCATTAAATATGGGGACACTCAGCCCTAATAAATCCAAAGCTCGGAACGTTTCTTCAAAAAAGTAGCGACGTGGATACAGCCTTTGACGCTTCTCGTTCCATGCATAATCCCCATGTTCGCCTATCAATAGAACGCCATTAATTGGACTTCCAACATGCGGAGCAGCAATTGCGTCCAAAATGGAGCCGTAGACTGGAATCCCTCGCGCTTGCGCTACTGCAATGCCACTATCGTTAGAAGGAACCTGATCCAGATACAGCGATACCACATCAATCTGCGGGGCATAGCCGAACATGCCTAGCAGCCGTCCGATGATCACTTCCGCATGGGAATCTGGCCGAAATTCCGTTAGGATGGCAGCTACTTTTTTCCGCTCAGTCTTTGCGCTCATTGGGCCAGTTCCACTCCTTCATTCATCCAATTACAGACTTGCACAAGCCACTCTGCGGTCGATTCAATGATTGCTTGCAAGTACATGGCTCCCTTGGCCGCATCAGCCTGATGAGCAGAGTCTGTATAACCATCCACACCTGTTAAGTAACTATGTTTGCCGATGAAAGAACCTTGTGGACCCGCATTAATCCAAGACCGCTGCGGATGGATCGGGCTTCCTGAGGTCACATTACGTATCAGATCTGGCGCAAGAGACGCGATAAGTGAAGTTTCGAAGCCTCCGGCATGCCCCGGGACCATCCCCATCTCTTGCGCGTGAAGCTCCGTAAGGACTGATCGAGATAAACTCCAATAAGAAGTCGAAGCCGTCCAAATATCATGCTCCACGGCTAGATCCTGTGCGGCCTGATGCATCATGGGTTCATTGCCACCATGTGCATTCAGATAGATGATTTTACGAAAACCACCACTCACTAGGCTTTCACCTATTTCCTTCAGCATGAGAAGATAAGTAGATGAAGTGAATGATAGGGTACCGCCGAATGCCAAATGATGCTGTGAACATCCCACAACCAGCGTTGGGGCCAATAGTAGCTTCGTAGACACCGCAGCCTTTTTGCAGGCCTCAATCGCAATATGTTCACCTATCAAACTGTCGGTAAATACCGGAAGATGAGGTCCATGCTGCTCCGTAGCCGCAAGTGGAACTACTACAGCATACCCTTCCTGGGCTTGCCGCTTTAACGTTTCGCGTGTCCCGTGGTGAAACAAGAAATCGTTCATAGTGCAAATCCTCCATCAATAGTAAGCAGTGCGCCAGTGATATAGGATGCGGAATCAGAAAGCAAAAAGGCAGCCAATTCCGAGACTTCATCTGGCGTTCCCGAGCGGCCAAGCGGAGTCATCTTGGCAACAGCTTCTTTGAAGGAAGACGGCAGTGTGCTTAAAGCCTCTTCCGTCTTAATGTCACCCGGGAGCAGAGCGTTAGCCCGAACGCCCTTATGGGCGTAATCTGCGGCTATGACACGGGTCATCTGGTTGACGCCTGCTTTGGCAGCACCATAAGCTAGGCAGGTAGACTTCACTTTATGACTTAAGACAGAGGAAGCATTAAGAATAACGCCTCCTCCCGATTCAATCAGGAGTGGAAGAGCATGTTTATTAATCAGAAAGGTGCTCGTCAAAGTTCCTAAAAGCACTTGATTCCATTCCTCTAAAGTGAGCTGCAGCGCGGGTTTGGATATTTGTGTATAGGCATTATGATATAAACCATCCAAACGGCCCCATTGCTTCTGAACACTTTCTAAGGCAGTAGTGACTTGTTTCTCATCTCGCGCATCGGATTGGATGTACAATAAGTCATTTGGGAGATACGAAGCGATGGCTGGTTCGTTCAACCTTTGTTTCGCATCCTCTGGCGTAACAAGATCAGTCGCCACAACTTTGGCGCCTCGCTCAAGAAACATCCTTACGGCTGACAAACCCAGCTTGCCTAGCGCCCCCGTTACTAGAATCACTTTGCCGCTTAACTGAGCCACATTGGTTCCTCCTATGCCTGTTCCATTAGTAGACAAGCTGTCAAAGCAGCCGACCAATGAAAATCTCTGACGACGTCCATCTTCTGACGAATGTTATACCTACCTGTCGATGGACCTTTTCGATCACAATCTGGAGGAGGGACAAGGTCGGCAGAATCAAAATACTCAAAGATAACCCCGTATTCTTCATAGTATTTTTGCACCATTTGGATACATTGCTGAGCAAGTTGCTTTGCTTCCGATTGTCTCCCTTGCTTCTTAAGGCCGGTATAGACAAGGTAGTTCATATTCATCCATACAGGACCTCTCCACATGTCTGTGCTGTATGTTTCTTCTGAGGCGGCTGTTGTTGGAATTGGGAATCTAGTTTGAAAATGATTAGGATCCTGCAGCATGGCTACCAATCGTTCCGTTCGTTCTTGAGGCATATGATCTAGAAGCAATGGTAAAAATCCACTTACAGCCTTCACCCTAGAGAAGTTTCCGTCCATCTCTCGATCATAATAAAAACCATCGCTCTCATCCCAGAGCAAATTCTGAATCTGCTCATTAAGATCGGATGCTT
>NZ_JBFTQB010000516.1:0-6140 GCF_056398785.1 Paenibacillus sp. 01T422
GAATGAGAGTGAAAGGGAGAATAACCGCGAAAACACTCTACGGCTGCAGAGGATTCGTCGCCCATCACAATACGAATATTTGGGCCGAAACCCGTCCTGAGGGCATCCTCGCAACAAGCGTCATTTGGCCGATGGGTGCAGCGTGGCTTAGTCTGCATCTGTGGGAGCATTATGCGTATACCGGGAATACGGCATTCTTGCGCGAGCGGGCTTATCCGGTTTTGAAAGAAGCGGCGGAATTTTTCATGGATTATTTGACAGAGGCCCCAGATGGAACATGGGTGACAGGACCTTCTATTTCTCCGGAAAATAGTTTCATATTACCAAGTGGGCTCCGAGGTACCTTGTGCATGGGACCTTCTATGGACTCACAGATTGTACATGCCTTGTTCGAAGCTTGTATAAAAAGCAGCCATCTCTTGCAGTGCGATGAATCGTTTCGTGATCAACTGACAGAACGGATGGGGAAACTTCCTCAACCACAAATCGGGGCTAATGGTCAGTTAATGGAATGGATGGAGGAATACGTTGAAGCTGAACCTGGTCATCGGCACATTTCCCATCTCTTCGCGCTACATCCAGGCAAACAGATTGACATTCATACAACGCCAGATCTTGCCGAAGCCGCTAAGATGACTTTGCGAAGTAGACTGGCTAATGGTGGAGGTCATACGGGTTGGAGCTGCGCTTGGATCATTAACATGTTCGCACGGCTTGGAGATGGTGACTCTGCGCTGGCTTATGTGTTGAATTTATTTGAGAAATCCACGTACCCGAATTTATTTGACGCACATCCGCCGTTTCAGATTGATGGGAACTTCGGAGCGACCGCAGGTATAGCAGAGATGTTGCTCCAGAGTCATATGGGCGAGCTTAATCTGCTGCCAGCTCTTCCTGGTGATTGGGAATCGGGTTCGATCATAGGTTTGAGAGCGCAAGGCGGATATGTTGTTGATTTGGCTTGGGATCAAGGGCAACTAAGCCAGGCGACAATTCAGGCATCAGAGGATAAAATTTGCACGATTCGCACGTCCGTGCCGAGTATTGTTGTCTTGAATGATCAGGAGATTGCCCGGTCCAATGGGGAACAGACAACGAGCTTCAAGGTGCAGCAGGGCAGTGTATATCGAGTGATTGCACAATAAAGTGTTAACACAAACACAACACCATTGTTAAAAAACACATTCCTCATCATTCCAAGGAAGGGTAAGATGTAGATATCCAGTTCCGTTGGATAATTACGATAGAGAATGGGGCAGAAACGAATGAAAAAAGGGATGGTTATTGCATTAACCCTGGTTTTGACAGCTGGCGCGCTTTCGGGCTGTGGTGGCGGAGCAACAAATCCAAAGTCCGGCGATACAGCGAAAAAAGATGAAGTCCAAAAGTTTTCCATGTCCATGACGACAAGCGGTTACAAATATGCAGAGCAAACAGCAGATGTGAATAAAGAGAAATGGGTGAAAAAGCTGGAGGAGCTTACGAATGTAGATCTCGACCTTCGTATGATTCCGCTGAAAGATTTTGACCAAAAAATGTCTCTGATGTTTGCTTCCAATGATATTCCGGATCTCGTTCAAAATGTTGGAGGGGCTACGACCAAAGGGATGTCAGGTTCTGTAGAAGCTGGAGTGTTCATGCCTTTGGACGATTTGCTCAAGCAGTATGCTCCAAACATAATGAAAGCGATACCAAAGGAAGCATGGCAAGAAACCAGCTTTAACGGCAAAATCTACGGTATTCCATCGTGGCTTTCCAATCCTTCCCGCCGTGCGACCTTCATTAGAGCGGATCTGCTTGCAAAAACAGGACTGCCTGCACCGAAAACGGTTGATGAGTTTATGGCAGTGATGAGAGCGCTGAAAGCCAACGGGGTAGCGAACCCGTATCAAATGCGCGAAAACTTCAAGTACGCAGATACGATTCTAGGAGCTTACGATGTGCTTCCTGCTCAATTCGAAGTCAAGGGAGACCAGGTTGTACCGAAATTCTTCGATGTGGAGAACATGACCAAAGCGCTTCAAACCTTTAAGACCATGTTCGACGAAGGATTAATTCCAAAAGATTTCGCATCCATCTCTTCTACCGATTATAATAAGAATATTGAAGCTGGCAAGGTAGGCATGTGGTCAGCTAATGCGCAGAGCTTGTCCGGTTTCCGCAACAAACTGAAGAACCTTGTGCCAGATGGGAAAATCGAGATTATCTCATCCCCACGCGGACCGGAAAACTTCGGTGGACATCTGCTCTACTCCAGCATTAATACTTCTTATTACATTAATAACAAGGTTTCAAAAGAAAAAGCGATCCGCATTATTCAGTTCTTGGAATGGATGCTAACGCCGGAAGCTGAGAAATATTTCTCCTTCGGGATTGAAGGGGAAACGTATACAACAGAGAATGGCAAAATTAAATTCACGCCTCCAACGGAAACCTCAGCTATTGAGGAGGATCAATTCCGCGGTATGTTCTGGTTCGTACACGATGTAGTTTACAACAAAGCCAAGGAAGAGATGTCTGCGGACGGACGCGACATGATCAAGTATTTAGATACGATTGTTTCCAAAGAAGGTTTGGGCTCCATCCGGTTTGTACCACAGCTTGAATCGTTCTCGAAGTATCCGGACGTAGCTCCTGCAGGCGATGATGTTGGACCTAAACTAATTATTGATCATATGATTAAAATGATTTATGGCAAGGAACCAATCTCAGATTGGCCGAAAGTAATTGAGGAATACAAAACAAAAGGCGGCAACGATATCCTGAAAGAAGCAACTGAGCGTTACAAGCAAGGCAATGGGGCTATCGTTTCCAAAAACATAAACTAATTTCAAGGCAGAGGAAAAAGGATTTGTCCCCGCAATTGGCGGACWAGTCTCTTTTTTCTTGGGCGTATTTTTCGACCAACGTTAGAGATGGGGGCTTGGACTTTCGTGAGACTGTTAATTGTAGATGATGAACCGGTAATTCGCAGCGGCTTGATGATGATGGCACAGAGCTATACGCATAAGTTTCAACAAATTGAAACCGCGGTAAACGGGCTTGATGCTCTGGAGCAAATGACTCGGTTCGAACCAGACCTGCTTCTAACGGATATTCGAATGCCCAAAATGGATGGCTTGGAGCTTTGCCGCAACGTTTACGAGAAATATCCTCATATTATGATGGTCGTGGTTTCGGGCTATAGTGATTTTGATTATGCACAAAAATGTCTATCGTACGGGGTCAAGCACTATCTGCTGAAGCCGGTTACACCGCCGGATCTGCATGATGTCTTTGACATCATTATGAAATCGCAATCACAAGGGTATATCCCTGTATCCCGCTATGTGGAATGGGTTGAACGAATAGAAAACAGCATTTGGTTACTGCAGGAAGAAGAGCTGCAGAAGATTATAGAGGAGTTAAAAGAAGATTGTTCCCACTTGTCTGCGGCTCAGTTGAAAGGTCAGCTCCTCGATGCGGCCGTGCTGCTGCATAAGCAGTTTCAAGAGAAAAATCGTGTGATTAGCGCTGATTTAACGGAGGAATTCCGTTCCTCTTCGAAAGCGGAGCTGTTTAAGGAATTTGAGGAACGGCTGCAAACCGTTATAATGGATATTTTGGTTGTACGGCGTGGTAATTTCAAGGACCCTATGGAGGAAGCCAAAACCTATATTGACAATCATTTGTCGGTGGATATTTCTTTGAAAGAAGTTGCGGATATGGTGGGGATTACCCCGAATTATTTCAGCACTTTGTTCAAAAAAATGAGCAATGAAACCTTCATTAGCTACCGAATTAATAAAAGAATGGAAAAGGCTCGGGAGCTGCTGGCGATTCCGCATAAACGAACCGTGGATATAGCGGCAGAAGTAGGCTACGATGATTACCCGCATTTTACAAAAACATTTAAGAAAGTCTTTGGAATTTCACCCTCGGATTATCGGGAATCGCTGGGGATGAAATGAAAAAATTCAATTTATATCCTAAGTTATTTTTATCCTATTTCGTTGTGATCATGATTTCTTTGACAAGCGTTGGTGTGTTTTCCTACTGGAGTTCGTCCAACGAACTTGATCATATTGTGGAGAAGCAGCTAACGCAGGTGGTAGGGAATGCAGCGCACCATACGGATCTGTATATCCGCAGCTATGAGCGGTCCATGGTTTCTCTATTGAGCAGTAACGATGTCAAACGGTTCATTGATCTGCCGGAGGGGGAAACGGGTTACCCTTATTATGAGGTGAGAAAGTTCATTAAGGAGCTTATTATTGAGCCGGCGTTTGCTCGTAATCCAGAAATATCCAATATTTATATGATTAGCTTCAATCATAATACGATGTATTTTTACAATGATTCCGTTGGTGGATCGTTCAACAAGGAAGAAGCACAACAACAACTGGAATTTTTCAAAGCAAATACAAAGCCGGATGGCAGCTTGAGTGTACTGAACCACAGTATTCTGTCTGGACAACAAAATATAACGCTGGTCCGACAGATTCGTGGACTTTCCTCTACGGAACCTAAAGGGATTCTTGTCGTGGAGTTACGGGCGGCTGAGCTGTCAGAGCTGTGGAAAGGTATAGATTTGGGCGAAGGCTGGTCGTTGCGATGTCGGTGAAGGAGCTGCGCAAACCGAGCGATACGATTCGGACGACAACGATCGTTGTCGGATGTTTCACACTAGGCATCGCGTTATGGATAGCTTTCCGATTCGGAAGATCAATCACAGGGCCGATACGTATCTTGCGAAGTGCCATGCGGCAAACTGAACAGGGGAATTGGGTGCAAATTCCGCTTCCGGAGCATCGTGACGAGATCGCTGAGTTAATGAGCCGATACAACTTGATGGTGACTCGCCTCTCAGAGCTGGTAGATAAAGTATACCAGGCCGAGCTTAGTGATCAGAAAAGCCAGATGGAACGCCAAAAGGCAGAGCTGCAATCTTTGCAGCTGCAGATTAATCCTCATTTTTTATATAACACACTAGAAACGATTGTTTGCTATGCGGTCATAAGAGATTCGAAGGAAATCTATGAAATTGTCAAAGCGCTGGCGTATATGCTGCGTTATTCCGTGCAGACCAATCTGGAAGAGATCACCGTTTCCAATGAATTAAAACATGTCATGTTCTATCTTGTCGTTCTTAAGCACCGTATCGGTCGGGAGTTTGAAGTAGATGTCAGCATTCATCCAGATTATTTATTGAATAGCATGGTTCGTCTAACCTTGCAGCCGCTGATTGAAAATGCTTTTCAGCATGCTTTCGCGGACGGTGTGGAGGACTATCATTATATTCGCATTGATGCTGGTGAGGATGAGGATAAGTTCTGGGTTAGCGTTGAGGATAACGGTCTTGGTATCAACGAGGCCAGGCTGGAGGAACTGCGTGAGAAACTGCATACAAACCAGCTTGCGGATAAAGAAGATGGCTCCTCGAAAGGAATTGGCGGGATCGGGATTGTCAATGTTCATCGACGAATTCAGATGGTATTTGGCGAGCAGTATGGCTTGCAGATCGAAAGTGAAGTGGAGAAGGGAACCAAACTCATCATGCTAATGCCTACTTCAGCTCGGGGTTAACATAGTTGAGATAAACGATAGATGAATAACTGGAATATCTTGTGTGACCCTTGCCGTAGGCAAGGGTTTTTCTGTGTTCAGATTGTTGAAAAACACACCTGGAAACGAAGTTTCTCCATGGTTTCACTAGGGAGCCCATAGTATGATGAGACCATCAAACATTCAGATGGAAAGAAAGGAAAGACGAACATGGCTTCAAAGACAGATTCTGCAGGACAGACGGTATATACATTTGCATCGAAAAAAGCGAAAAGAGCTTTTGTAATGAAACATTGGCCTCTATACGTGATTTCTATTCCAGGGCTTATTTATTTTGTCATTTTTAAATATATTCCCTTGTTCGGTTCGGCCATCGCCTTTCAAAACTACAATATTTTTAAAGGGATAACAGGGAGTCCGTGGGTCGGCTTGGAGCACTTTAAACGGATGTTCGCTTATGATGAATTTCTTATCATTTTAAAAAACACATTATTGATCGGCATTTATGATTTGCTCTTTGCGTTTCCTATACCGATCATACTCGCGCTGCTGTTGAATGAAATTCGGTTCAATGGGTATAAAAGAGTGCTGCAGAC
>NZ_JBFTQB010000517.1:0-8921 GCF_056398785.1 Paenibacillus sp. 01T422
CAGCCAGCTTGGCCTGGTTAACTGCAATCGTTCCACTCGTATCATGAACACCAGACTTCACCTTAAATGTAAGATTCAAAATCGGCGTACTGACGCCAGTTATCCCTCCGATATTAGCGGAAATAAGTCTAACTTTCCCCGTGGTCGCTTTGTCCTCGCCGGCGATCACAATGTTCTCATTGGCACCCACCGCACTTACATATTCAAAGACTTCGGGATCATAAGAAAGAGTAATGTCCTGAGCATAAGCCGTTTGTGTCAGGTTATTCAGGTTAACTGCTGCTGTGAAACTGCTTCCAGGCTTTACACTGTTATCTGCTGTAATTACAGCTGTAGCTACTTTCGGCTCAACAGTCGGCCAAGCAGGATCTGCCGTTGAATTGCTTGTTGTTACGTAGATCCGATCAATAATTAAGCCGGATTCCCTTCCCCATAAATTCAGTTCATGCTCACCAGCGGAAATATTTAGCGTTGTGCCGCCTGTCACAAGCGTACCGCCATTACTGAGGTTAGCCCATCTAAACTGGCTGTTGCTCACATTCTGAATCCCATTGGAAGTAAATTTATACTGATTATCCAATCCGACGTGGATGGAATCCGTTTGAAAGCTATGACTTTTCGTAAGCAACCAAACATTGTAACTTCCTGTGGTTGGGAAGTTGATTTTGTAGTTAAGTCTGGAACCTGCAGCAAGGCTTGCAGCATCAGTTCCCGTCGTAACAGCCGTACCATCATCCGGGCTAAATAACATTGCTTTCGTAGACTGTCCGTCAACAAGCGTCCATGTATGGCCATTTGCGATACCTTGTACGTAGGCATTTGCTGAGTTTTCTGCAGCCGTTTCCGCCTCAATGGCCACAATGGCTGGTGTATTAAAATTAATCGTATAGACGGTCTGCAGACCATCCTTGCTTACAGTCACTGTAGCCTTTCCTAGTAAAGAAGTTGCTTGTGTAATGGTGACATTTGCGTCAGAGTCATTTGAAACAGCAGTAACTTGCGGAGGTGCTGAACCAGCAGGAAGATCTACGGAGTAGGTGTATACACTTGAATTAAATCCGCTCAGTTGCACGCCATTCAATTGAAGCGATTTTAGATTCGTATCGAAATTGGAACCCGACAACTTGTCATCTAATTTAAAATAATCATAATCAACATAACCGCCTGTTGTCTTCGTTGCGAAATTAAATAGTGCAAAACGGTAACCCATAAAATGCGGGAGTGTATACGACATTTGGAGTGTGTTTCCTATAGAAGCCCAACGCTGACCGTCAAGACTGAAATAGAAATAAACTTTATCCGTCCTATTCTTAAAGTCCAGTTCTGTCCTTAAGTAGACCGTATTTTGATTAAGAGGAATACTGGCTAATTCCACCGGCGAACCTGAACTGCCATTCACCATGACGACAGATTTCGCATTGCCGGACATTTTAACGCCAACAAATCCGTAGTTTTTCTGGAATGCCGCAATCCCGGCATAATCTCCATCTTTCATATTGCTAACATCTAAAGCAACTGTTCCTGAACTTTCCGGTCCAAAGGTTCTCTGGGTTAGTGAATTTCTTGCATTCAAGATATCAGTGCTCGTTTTTCCAGTCTTAAGTCTCAGATACCCTGCGCGTTCAGTTAGAGACCAGAACCTATTATCTGGATTATGGTTCCACTGCCATACTAGTGAGAGGTTCGATCCATTACTGTCATTTTCACCACTTGCTACCTCTGTGTGATAAGCTGCCACCTTCTCTGTTCTCTGGTCGAAAGTATCAGATGAAACCCAGGACTTCGACAGTGCCGCTGGAATCCCCGTATCATTGACATCTCCGAATACAGGCCATCCATCCTGACTCCATGTCATTGGTACAATGTAAGGAATACGACCGACTGATCCATAATCCTGGAACAACACACCATACCACTTCCCATCAGGGGACTGAACAACTCCCCCTTGCGCTACACCGGCACTATTAGAATTACTCCCGGATCTTAGAGCAATTTTCCCTTCGTAAGTGCCATCTATCGTATCCGCTCTGTGTACTAATTCAGTACGAACACTCCCTGTAGGCCATGAAATATTGAAGATATAATATTTTCCATTTATTTTATAAATGTGAGAGCCTTCCGCTCCAAGACCGCCAGAACCTCCAGGAGTACTTGCATTTTGAATAATTGTTTTATTCATTCCACCTGTTTTAATGGCTGTGGCATCTGCTGTAAGCTCGATTATTTTAATAGTCCCAGCTCCATAAACCATGTATACACGTCCGTCATCATCAAACAGCAAGGACATGTCATGATAAACACCACCAGCTAGTTCATACTTTTCCCACGGGCCTTTCTCTATGTCCGTTGTCTGAAAAATATAGGTTTTACCAATATCGTTGGAAGCAAACACCACATAAAACTTACCGTTATTGTATCTAATACTGCTTGCCCATGAACCCTGTCCATATATGTTCTGACCATTAGAAAGCGTTTGCTTGTCACTTGAAGCCAAGACATCGTAAACATAATTGACAATTTCCCAGTTTACAAGATCTTTTGATTTCATAACTGGAACTCCAGGGTTCACGTGCATGGTAGTACTGGTCATATAATAAGTATCGTTTACCCTAATGACGTCAACATCCGGTACATCAGCCCAAATAAACGGATTTTTTGCTGTGCTCTCCGCTGCTTGTGTAGTACTATAACCTGGTAAAAAACTTACTACTAATGTAAGAACTAAAAAGAATGCAAACATTTTTTTATACATGGATTTGAATTCCCTCCCATTCTAGCTCAATCTGAAAGCTAACTTTTGACCATTTAAACGAACGACCTGTACTCCCGTTAAATTTAGTGGATTATCCCCTAAGTTGGAAACATTTTATCGCCTCCCCTAGTTAATATTGCCTTCATTATAACTGTGTATTTAATCAAGCACGATGTAATTTCTTTTTATAAAAGTTCATTTTTTAGGTTATAAGTCCATTATCCTTTTTGCTAAAAATCAATTTTTTTGCGGATGAAAATAAACTTTTGCCGCTAAGTAAGATGCAACGCAAAAAACTGCTTTTGCAAGCAGGCTGGCCCCCAGTTATTGTAATCTCATTGACTAAAACCAGTAGCCAGCAATCGCTGCCGTCGTCATTAGCGGAACCCTCTTAACCGGCGAGGTAACTCTGCATATTCATTCTTCTTCAGAAGGTATTAAGTGAACGTAAATGGGCTAATAAATAAAATATCAAGAAAGGACTTTGGTGGATTTCACCAGAGTCCTTTCTTGAAGTAAACTTCATAATTACCGTTTAATCAACTGCTCACCAGCATCGCTCCGCTCCATGACCAAGAGGGCGCTATCTAAACTGCCGCATTTCTTAAACTCCTTGGTGGTCATCCCGGTTATGCGTTTAAAGAGAGTTGTGAAATAATGAGAATCGTTATAACCGACGAGAAATGCAATCTCGAATGATTTGAACGATGTCGTCTTAAACAGCTCCATTGCTTTAAGTATGCGATAATGTGTCAAGTACTCAATAAAAGTGCGACCTGTTTCCTGACTGAATACTTTACTTAAATGACTGGAACTCACCATGACATGCTCTGCTGCATCTTGAAGAGAAAAAGCATCATTGTTGTAATTAGCATGAATATATTCCTTAACACTCCTGAGCATTTCGCCATATCTGTCGTTAGTTTGGGAACGCCATGACCAGAACTGATTTGTAAGGCTGGTTAAATATTGAGTCGCTTCCTCTGTAGAACGAACTGTTTTGAGAATTTGCTGTAATTGCTGTAGCGTATCCTCAGGCGCATCCCAATGACGGTACATATCCTTAGCCGAACGAAATACCTCCAATGTCAAATCATTCAAAATGTAATAACCGATTGGGGAGGTTGTCCAGTTAATGCCGGCCAACGCCGATGCATATTCCTCAATAAATGAAGATAATTGTGAAGGAGATCCCATTTTCAAGAAATTTACGAACCAAGCACGGTCCAAGAAAACGTACTGCTCCATGGATCCTGAGATCGATTCCCAAAGCGTGATCCGGTTTTGACTCGATAGCCGCCTCCAGTGCATATCCTCAACAGCTTCCAGAAACGAGAGGTGGATATTCATAAGCCGTTCCTGTACGCTGCCAATCCCCATAGCAATCGAAACCGATGCAGTCGGAACCTGCTCGTTATTTATATGTAGTATTTCTTTGAAAATTTCTAGCTCATACTGGATTTGTTCTAGTGTCTCCCCTTTAATTAGCCAACAAATCTCAGTGCGACTTCGCTTAAATTGTATCAGTTCCTTACGACCAAGTGCTTGTTGAAATTGCCCGAGTAGATTATCTTCAATTTGACTCGCTGCAYCGATGTTCAATATTGKCATGTCTTCAAAGGTACGAGCATCCGAGATTACCACAACATAAAAACGCGCTTGCAAATCAAGTGACAAAGTCGCGCCAAGCTGAATAGCCTCAACCGTTGTGACAAAACCGCTGCACAAATCATTTAACAACTTATCACGGGATACTTCTATTTTCTCAAGCTCGCTTTGCCTCAACTTATCAATGCTTGCCTTTATTTCGCGCTCCTTATCGATGAACATGAATATGACCTATTCTAAAAATCGAAGCAGATTTAAAACGCTTTCAATTCTTTGTATAGTCATCTTTAACCATTCGATTTTGCTGCGATGTTGCTGTGATATGTTTTCATTATAAAATCCATAAAAGGAGTGAACAATGTACAACTCTTTACTTTACTTACCAGTTGTTGTCATATTGTAAGCGTAATCAACTATAAACCCTCTAATCTCTATACTAAAATCGAACATAGATCTTCACTTTTCCCAGTCTGGTTCAGAATCATGAACTCCCAGTAGATTGCCAACTTCAAACAGAAATACTATTCAAGTATCTCGGATCCTATATATGCGATATCCATAATATCGATCTTATTATCTCCATTTAAATCTGCTAACTTAGCCATTTCCCAATCTGCACTGTTGGAATCCTTGCCGTAATGATAAGCCGCAATAGCAAGGTCACCTACATCTATATTTCCATCTTTATTGAGGTCAGGCAATTTAATAACTGCAGCCTTAAAGATATCTACTGCACTGCCCAGTGCTGTTACGACACTGTCTACCTGAAACTGCGTCGCACTTTCATTGTCTTTTACTACTTTGGCTGCGTTAATCGCAGCGCTGAAAGCATCTTTGGCCGCCTGTGGGTATTGACCAGTTTGTGTTCCAACGATTGCTGCATCATACAGACTCTGTGCTTTTGTAATAGCTGTAGTCAAAGCTGCCTTGTCTACACCTACTACTACGCTTCCGATTAATATGCTCTTGCTGCCAAGAGCTGCCAGAATCACAGATCCATCAGAATCAGCAAGATCAGCCTTGGAAACTTCAATCGTTCCATTCGTATCCTGAACACCCGCTTTTACCTTGAAGTTCAAATCCAGAGCCGGCGTACTGGCTCCCGTTACGCCTCCGATATTGGCAGCAATGAGTCTGACCTTTCCAGCAGTTGTTTTCTCCTCTCCAACAATCTCGATGTTATGATTTGCCCCTGCCGTACTTACATAGTCAAATTTATTGGTATCATAAGTCAACGTAACGTCTTCGGCATAAACACTTTTCTCCAAGTTGTTCAAACTAACTCCAACTGTAAAACTGTTCCCTGGCATCACACTGTTGTCTGCTGAAAGTGCTGCTGTTGGTACTAGGTTACCCGTATTGATATCTGCAACAAAAGTTGTAACGCTTTGGGCAGGTAGTTCGGCCGTAAAGGAACCATTTGTTACATGAATAGTGGCTCCGGCATTAAGATTCCTTGTGCTGTCCGTTAACCATGAAGCTACGTTCGTTGCTATCTCGTTCTGCAAAACAAATTTTTGGCTCACGACTGTATTTCCTTTGTTTACTGCAACAATAACCGCTTTATCGTTACCTTTATAGGCAGATGTAAAAATCTGCGGATCGGGATTTTTAGTAGCTTCAACCCTTACATAGCCTGGTCGAATAAATTTCGAGTAGTGGGCCATCATGTATCCACGTTTACTTATCGTTCCGTCCTCTTTCATCGGTCCATATTGTCTGCGGATATACCACCATACGTATGTTTGGAAATTCCCTTCTACCATGGCATTATACATATGCTCTACAACGCCTAATGCCTCGGGCCAACGATCCGCTGAGTTATTCTCACTATTGGGATAGTACACTTCTGTCATCCAGAGTTCTTTGCCCGCGCCTTTCTGTTCAAAAAGCGGATAAGGGAAATCCTTATAATTGGTGCCATATGTATGTGCGCCGAGAATATCCAAATTCGCTAATGCTTCCGGATCGTTCAAGATAGGGTCTGACATTTGTTTTACGTAAGAAAATGATTCCGGTGCAATGACCCTGTTATGAATGGATCCCGCATTTTCTTTCATAAATCGAAGCATTTCTTCAGGGCTCCACCACGTCCAATCGTGTGCATAATCAGGTTCATTTTGAACGGAGATTGCATACAATTCCACACCATTGCTCTTCATGTAAGTATCGAACTCATTCAGATACTGCGCATACTCATCGTACATATCATGTTTAAGACGTCTATCTGTTGAATTCTCAACATAGGCAGTTAGGTTGATATTATCTATATTCGGTCCATCTGTGCCGGTAGTTACCAGTTTTAACGTATTGTTCCCGATCTTCATAGGAACCTGAACGGATTTTTCGCCCCAGGTTGACAGGCTGCCGGTTGCTTCAAAGGGTACATTGGTAATCACTTTCGTTCCATTCACATAAACATCTAGATTGCTTGTCCCTTCCTGCAGAGCATACCGAATTCTTACATTTTTCGTACCTGTGCTGCCAATGCCGATACTTCCCCACTGGATGGCTGCATCAGATGCCGCTTGAAAGTTGACATATCCGGAACCGCTATAACCTGAATTGATCCTTTCCATTGAGGAACTGGTCAACGTTGTTCCCGTCTCTGCTTCATATGTGGTGCCGTCGCCTGAGCTCATACCATGGTTGAAAGTCTCCAGCATTTCATTTGGAGGATTCCATGGCGATGCAAACACAATTGCTCCCCGTTCAATCGCTTTTTTAGCTGTTTCCAATTCTTTATACCAATTATTTTTATCTGGATCTATAAAAATCCTCAAAACAGAAAAACCCAACTGATTATCTCCATTACCAAAAGCTGTTTCTCTTTGAGCAGGTGTCAAATCTCCGATCCAAGCAGGGTGGTTTATCCCCCCAAATCCGCGTATCACTTGTTTTTCTGCCGATAAATTAACAATCACGTCATTAGCTGCCGAAGCAGCTGATACCTCAGTCGATGTTGGCACGAAGAACAGCGGCATCGCAGTTACACATACCAATAGTACGCTGAGTGATTTTTTTAAACGTGAGGTCATTGTTATCATCTCCTTGAGTAGTTAATAGGCTACTGCTTGCCAATAACGTTTATCATCACATCCCTTCTTATTTTATACGTTCTTATGAAACCGCTTTTAATAGAAATTTTATTAAAATGTAGGTAGAAATTACATAGAATATTTTTTTAAAAAACTTTAAATATTTTGTATGCCATACCAATCTGGCAATCAAAAAGAACTTCGGAGTAATCGAAGTTCTTTTCATTTTAATCCCATTTGATATCTTTACATGAAAAAAGAACCTATCGTTAATTCCGCAATAAGTCCGATTTATTCTACTTGTTTAGAATTTCAAATTCTTGCCGCTCTGATCTGCCATTTTCTATTAGAATTCTGGAGGGGGGGAAACCCTTTATTTTTTTAAATAGTTTACTGAAATAATAAATATCTTCAAACCCGCATTTATAAGCAGCTTCCTGAACGGTAAACTCACCACTAAGAAGGATATTTTCAGCATTGTTGATTTTCATTCTATTGATATATTCTTTAACGGATGCCCCCATGTATTTCTTAAATAGAGTTCCAAAATACGCGGTAGTTAAGCCAGCAATAGCTGCCAGCTCTTCAACTTCAAATTGATTCTGCAAGTTGCTTAATATGTACCTAAGAGCTTTCTGAATACGTTTGTCTATATTCACATTGTTGCCTTTATAGTACAGAGACTTGAAATAGAAGTGATTCACTTATCTTTTTAGTCATTCAAGATAAGCCTTGCAATGTACGCGGGGCGATATCAATCCGCCGCTATGATTAGTATCATAACGTTTATAAAGATTCCAGTCGGATGAATCGGATAGAATGTTAATAACCACAAAACCAAAAGCCGGAACCCCATAGGAGTCCCGGCTCTCACCTATCCAACTTCATTTAGTCGCCCATCCCTAAAATGCACAACCCGCTTCGCCTGCTGTGCAACAACATGATCATGCGTAATCAAAATAATCGTCCTGCCCTGCTCATTCAATCTCTTAAAAATCCCCAAAATGTCCACACTCGTTATCGAATCCAGTGCTCCTGTCGGCTCATCCGCCAGAATAATCGCCGGATCGCCGGCCAACGTACGGGCAATTGCAACGCGCTGCTGCTGCCCACCAGACAGCTCCGAAGGCAGATGCCGCCTGCGGTCCACGATATCTACCGCTTCCAGCGCTTTCATAACAAGTGGCTCCCGTTCACGCTTATTCATGCCCCGGTAAATAAGCGGCAGCTCCACGTTTTCATAAGCATTTAGCCGTGGCAGCAGGTTAAAACTTTGGAAAACAAATCCAATTTTTCGGTTCCTTATTTCAGCCAGCTGGGCATCCTTGAGCTGATTAATGGCCTTCCCATCCAGCACATAGTCACCATGGTCCGCAACGTCTAAACAACCTAAGATGTTCATCAGCGTAGATTTCCCAGACCCCGATGGTCCCATGATCGCCACGAACTCGCCATGATCAATCCGTAATGAAATATCATCCAACGCGCGAATTGTTTCTCCACCCATCACATAGTTCTTGCTC
>NZ_JBFTQB010000518.1:0-4549 GCF_056398785.1 Paenibacillus sp. 01T422
GACGTATCTTGAACTCGGAAGGATATAATCCATTGTCTCCCGAGAAAGCATCTGTGATCGATGAGTATTTGCACATCGACCGAAACAAGTTTTGGAATGTGGAGAAGGTAAGTTTGCTTCGCAATCGTAATGCAGACAATACATTGACATTTAGTTTGGTTAAAAAGGTTCCGGCTTTCACCGAGAAGCCGCTCGGCATGTTGATCGTCGAAATAAACGGCGGGCAGCTTCGCCACTTTTTGGCCAAAAATAATACACTCGGTGAAGTGATGATTCTAGATGAGGATTATTCGGTACTAGCGACTCAAAGTGAGAATAGTATGGTCGACACGGCAACCTTGCAGACTATTGTAGGGAATTTGCGTGGGAATGAAGAAAAGTCCGGCTTGTTTGAGTCGTTGGTAGGTGGCGCCCAGGTCGGTGTGGCGTATCAACGATCCTCGTTCAACGGATGGATTTATATCTCTTTGATTCCTATTGAACAAATCAAATTCGAGTCGCGGAGGACCGGTTGGATTATATTAGCTACTTGTGTCACTATGCTACTGCTTGCTGTGTTGATTTCACTGGCAGGCTCCCAACGGATGTATGCACCGATTCATAGGCTGTATTTATCCTTATTTTCACAGCAAGATCCGGAGCGTAAGCGGGTAGATGAATTTAGTATGATCAATGAAGGGTTCATGAAGATGCGCAGTGATCAGGTGCAGATGRCAGATAAACTTAGAAGTCATACGCGCCAACTAGAGGAATATTACGTGCTAAAGCTCGTTCGTGGGGACTTCAACCCGTCTGAAATCAATGAAAAGCTTGGTGGCATGAGTGTAGCTGGCCGGCGAATGGCCGTGCTAACGATTCAGATGGATACACTCAAGGGCACTCGGTACGAGGAGCGAGATAGCGAGCTACTGTTATTTGCGATTAACAACATGGTCAGTGATCTTATACCTTCGGCGCAGCGGTTGCTGCCGATCGTCTTGCAGTCTTCGCAAGTAACGCTTGTATTTGAGGAACCGGGGTCGGTAGAGGACTTCCGCACTTACATATATTCGCTAGCCAAAAATGTGCAGGATACCCTTGAACAATATTTGAAGCTGCGGATTAGTATTGGGATCAGCAGGTCTTATGACGGGTTGAGGCAAGCTAACCAAGCTTATAAGGAAGCGATAGATGCATTGAAATATCGGGTGATGTACGGTCAAAAGACGATCTTACACATCGATGACGTCCAGCCAGCCCACAATGTGACGAATGCGTATCCGAAGGAGCTGGAGCGGCAAATTCGCGATTCAGTCAAAATGGCAGATCGGGATAAAGCTCAGGAACTGCTACATGAATTTTTCGAGGAAATTTCCCGCCAGTATGTAAACTATAATGACTATCAGATCGCTGTCACGAGGTTCTTCGTCAACCTGATCTGGTTGCTTCAGGAGAGCGGCGGTGCGACGATTGACATACCCGAAGGGGAGGCTCCGCTTCTCGAACAGTTGAATGCGCTATCATCCGTGGATGAGGTGCGGCATTGGTTCAGAAACAAGTTGATTGAGCCAATCATCCGCGTCTATGACGATCAGCGACGCACGAGACATAAGTCGATTTCAGAAGAAGTTACCCAGTTGATTCACAGTAACTTCGATAGTGAAATTAGTTTGGAGTCGTGCTCCACCTTGCTTAATTATCACCCGAGCTACATCAGCAAAGTGCTGCGGCAGGAGCTGGGTATCAGCTTTAGCGACTATTTATTGCAGTATCGACTCTTGAAAGCAAAAGAAATGCTTGAAGAGACCGATATGAAAGTATCTGAAATCGCCCAGAAACTTCAATATAATAATTCCCAGAACTTCATCCGTTCTTTCCGCAAGCTAGTTGGGATTACTCCGGGCGCCTACCGCGAGGAACGGCTTAATAACATGCAGTATCGAGCATACAAGTCTTAAAAAAGAGGAGGGGAGTATCATGAAGCTGTTAGAGATTGCGGTTATACCGGGAGACGGTATTGGTAAGGAGGTTGTTCCTGCGGCGTTGGAGGTGCTGAATGCGGTGGCGGAGGTACACGGCGGAATTTCATTTCGGTACGAGTTCTTTCCGTGGAGCTGTGATTATTATGGACAGCATGGCAAGATGATGCCTGATGATGGATTGCAAACGCTTCAAAACTTTGCAGCGGTGTTTCTCGGGGCAGTCGGCGACCCTGCGCGAGTGCCCGATCATGTATCGTTATGGGGATTGCTTATTAAAATTCGTCGAGAATTCCAGCAGGTGATCAACATCCGGCCGGCCAAATATTTCCGTGGTCTTTCTTCGCCTCTGCTCCAGCCGAAAGATTTTGATCTTCTCGTTGTAAGGGAGAATAGTGAAGGCGAATACAGCGAAATAGGCGGCCGCATTCATAAAGGTGACGATGAAATTGCGATCCAGAACGCTGTGTTTACACGCACGGGCACCGAACGAGCGATGAGGTATGCGTTCGATCTCGCCCGTAAGCGTYGGGGTCATGTGACCAGTGCCACCAAATCGAACGGCATCGTGTATTCCATGCCGTTCTGGGACGAAGTATTTAAGGATGTGGGCAAGGATTATCCCGACGTGCAGACGACTTCGACGCATATTGATGCGCTGGCGGCCTTTTTTGTGACGAAGCCGCAGGTGTTTGATGTAGTCGTGGCGAGCAATCTGTTTGGCGACATCCTGACTGATATTGGCGCCGCCATTATGGGCAGTATTGGCATCGCCCCAGCCGCCAACATTAACCTGAACGGGAAGCATCCGTCGATGTTCGAACCCGTTCACGGCTCCGCGCCGGACATATCTGGACTAGGAATTGCCAATCCCATCGGACAGATCTGGACAGCCAAAATGATGCTGGACCATTTCGGCTATCAGGAGATCGGGCAGCATCTGCTTGTTGTGGTTGAGAGCGTTACGGATGCTGGGATTAAAACGAAGGATATCGGTGGTACAGCTACGACTCGTGAAGTGACGGCAGAGATTATTCGTAGATTGAAATATACCAAACAAATCTAAAAGCGTGGTTAGAATTCAATTGTGGAGGTAGCTTCTTATGAGTAAACCATATAGTGATTTATCATATTTGTATCTCGACAGCGCTAAAAGGCAGGCTCCAACTCGTGTTTCCACTGTGGAGTTGGAGGAAGCGGCGAACTCCAAGGTGCTTAATGTAGATACGATTACAAGCCCTGTAATTATCGAGTCGATGGAGTTGCTGTTTAACAATGGGCTGTATTTTCTGCGCACACGTTCCAAGGACGGCTCCGAAGGGGTAGCGGTAGCGAGTGAACGTGCAGCCTATTTGTACCCACTGTTGAAGCAGCTCATTATTCCGTTTTTTGTAGGTAAGGATGCACGTGAACTGGAGGAATTGCTTGACGGCGTCTACGTATACGAAAGTAATTACAAGCTGTCGGGTCTTGCTTTATGGTGCTGCATCTCCTGGGTAGAGGCGAGTCTGCTGGATATGCTGGGTCGCATTGTCAACAAGCCAATCGGCGATTTGCTAGGTGGCGTTATCCGCTCTGAAGTGCCAATCTATGTGGCCAGTGGCAACCGGGGCACGACGCCGCAAGAAGAGATCGAGGTTCTGCAGCGACGCATGGCTGACACAGGGGCGAAGGCGGTCAAGTTTAAGGTAGGCGGCCGTATGAGCAAAAATGCCGATTCCCTCGCAGGCCGCTCGGAGGGACTGATCTATATGGCGCGCCGTGAACTAGGTGATGACATCGCCATCCACGCCGACGGCAATGGCTCATACGATCCTCCGGTCGCGATCGAATACGGCAAAATGCTCGAAGAAATCGATGCCTTCTTCTATGAAGAACCGTGTCCGTTCGAACATCTTGAGGATACGAAGGAAGTCGCTGACAATCTAGCGATTCCGCTGGCATTCGGCGAGCAGGAGACGAGCATGCGCCGCTTTCGCTGGATCATCGACAATGACGCCGCTCAGGTCATACAGCCGGATTTGCAATACAACGGCGGCTTTATCCGCAACACGCGTATCGCACGAATGGCGGCGCTCAAAGGGATTCCTGTGACGCCGCATATTTCCGGCGGGTTCGGCTACGTGTACGTGCTGCATTACGCTTCATACATTCCGAACATTGGCAAGTTCCAGGAAGATAAGTCAGGGGTCAAAACGACTGGGTTTCTGTTTTCTCCACCGAAGGAGTCCAAAAACGGTGTCATTTATACGCCGACAGGTCCTGGTCTTGGTATGGACGTGGCGACGGTGAATGCTATACTTCGTAGAGCTTTAAAGGTTTGATATTTCAGATTATCATCAAATATGGGCGTCCAATAGAGACGCACGATAATAAGGCCAATCGGAGTTTATCCGATTGGCCTATTTTTTTTGGATACAGGTAAACGACTGATTTATCTGGTCTTGCGTGATTTCAAAATCCCAGCTTGTTCCCCGCTGGTATCCCTGCGTCATACAATTAAAACAGTACATTGACAGACATAGTAATATATCTTATCATACAGTTATGGAGGTGATTGTATGAGCGAGAACAAGATCACATCCGACCCT
>NZ_JBFTQB010000519.1:0-5169 GCF_056398785.1 Paenibacillus sp. 01T422
CGATTTAAACCAGCAAGAACAGGACTATAAGCACTATTTCTTTGAGTCAAATAATAGCTCCAACCATAATAATGGATACCAAATCTCGCAGCATGAAAACTACTCATATAAACAGAAGTGGATATTTTATTTAGTACTGGATGAGCTTCTTTCATCAAATCAATAATCTGAACATGGGCGAGGCCATATCGGCAGCAATACTCTTTAATCGCGTATGCTGCTAGTTCGTGCCCCGCGCCATAACTCGCAGTAAGTATTAGAATCCGAGGTAAATTTGTCAATTCACATTTCCTCCGGTGCGTTAGTCTACACTGCCTGGTACTTAGCTTATAGAATACATCTAAAATTAGTCCCATCATAATGAAGTTTATTAAAGTTATTGCCAACTAATTCTTAAGTTTTTCTTAATTTGACCTAGTGCAGCGAATCCAGAGCTTAGCATCCTCATTTCCTATTCTACCACCATTACTTAAATGAGCCTAAACAAATCGATGAACAAATCCTTAATTTTGTACTCGGCGTTTAGGTTCTGTTCATGTGAATATGCTACTATGAGAAAAAAGGGGGGGACAATGACAAATCTATCTGATATTAAAATCGCAATTGTTGACGACGAGCCGTCGATCGTTACAATGCTCCAAATGGTGCTCCGCAGGGAAGGGTTTCAGCATCTTTACGCGGCTTCAACTTGTGCAGAAGCACTCGACGTAGCGGCGCGCATTGCCCCCGATATCGTCCTGCTCGACATTATGCTCCCCGACGGCAGCGGACTAGATCTCTGCTCCAAGCTCCGTGAATACGGAAATCCACATATTCTGTTCCTGACGGCCAAGGCTTCCGATCTCGATGTTCTTCGAGGCTTCGCTATGGGGGGCGACGATTATATCACGAAGCCCTTCAATCCCCTGGAGGTGGCCGCAAGAATTCAGGCACGCATCCGCCGACTAGAGCCGGAAGCTCCTACAGCCAATCCAATGAAGCGGCCCGATCCAGGGGTTTATCGGTTCGGCCGTCTTACCGTTAAAGAGGCGGAGGGCGAGCTGATCGTGGATGGTCAACCTGTTCCATGCCCCGCACAGGAGTTCCAACTGCTGCTTCACTTCTGCAAGCATCCCGGAATCGTATTTTCCAAAACGCAGCTATATGACAAGGTTTGGGGGATCAACGGACTAGGAGATGACTCGACGGTCATGGTGCACATCCGGCGCATACGGGAGCGGATCGAGATTGATCCCGGCAATCCTAGGCTGCTTGTTACCGTCCGCGGGCTGGGATACAAGCTGATAAAGGACTCGCAAGAGTGATGAAAATACAACAACGCATGGCTTTCCACTTCACATATCAATTGATCTTCTATTCCTTGCTGATTCTGGCCATTACTCTGGTAGCCTGTATCCTGTACTTCCAGAATACGAAGAACAGTGAAATACGCCGAAACTTTCCGGCAGGGGCCCTGCAGCTGATCGCTCAAGAAGCTAATTCCAAGGATGGGACTATTCAGATTTCGCCCAAGTGGGTTAAGCTCATTGAAGAAAAGGGAATGTGGTTACAGGTTGTTAATGCCGAAGGAACGGTAGTTTACGATGTCAACTCAACTCCGCAGTATGCGCTGCCGACCTCCTACTCCACCGCTCAATTGCTTGATATTCAAGAGACACGTACGCTGGGAACGTCGTTTGCCGTAAACACAGAACTGAATTTCGCCTTCAACGAGCCGCATCTATATATGCTAGGCTACCATAGTCCTGATCTCGACCAGCTCGTGGCTTGGTTAGACGCTTATGGTCAACAGGGGATGGTGCGAAGTGAGGCGATTCCTTCCTTGGATCGGCGGCTGCGCGGAACCGGCAGCTATCTGCAGGTGATCGATCCCGCGGGCATAACCATACAAGGCATAGGCGATGAAGCATACGCGAAGAAGGCGTATCGTCCGCTGGATATATTGGCTATCCAGCAATCGCCCAGCAATTATGACACGAATATTGTCTCCCTGCGGGACAAGCTGAGCGGAAAGACGTGGATCCTCTATACACCTAATCCAACCGGAGGGCCCCTGAAGCATCCTGTGCTAGATACGGTAACGCGTGGACTCGTCTGGTTTTCTGGTCTAATCCTGCTCTTGGCGATTCCGGTTTCCATTTGGCATGGATACCGCTATGGTCAGCCGCTCATTCTGTTCGCAGGCTGGTTCGAACGCATGCGCAAGGGGCAATACGACGAAGTGTTGACCGCCAAGGACAAACGCAAGGTATTCCGCCGCAACGGCACGATGCGAACCAGCTACAAACTCTATAGGGAAGTCATTGAATCCTTCTATCAGATGACCCATCAATTGGCACAAACGGAGAAGGAACGTGAGAAGCTGGAGAAGGCACAAGCGGAATGGATGTCAGGGATATCCCACGATCTGCGCACTCCCCTGTCCACCATTCAAGGCTATGGATATATGCTGGAGAGCCTACCTGAGGAGTGGAGCCAGGAGGAGATGCGGGTTATGGGATCGACGATTCGGGAAAAAGGCGATTATATGCTTGAATTGATCTCTGACTTTTCCATGATTCATCAGCTCAAGCAGGGAGATTCGATCATGAATCTTCGCGAGTTGGATTTGGATGAGCTGGTGCGCTGTTCTGTACTGAAATACGTCAACGACGCCACGATATCTGATTATCAGTTTCACTATGTTGGGGATGAGCGTCCCTTAATGATAAAAGCGGATGAGACCTGGCTGCAGAGGCTGATGGACAACTTGCTGTCCAACGCCGTTAAGCATAATCCGCCGGGTGTAGTCGTCACTGCCTCAGTCGAGAGAATGAACGACAAGTCCTGCATACGAGTCATCGATAATGGCAAAGGAATGGACGAAGAGACGCTGCATCATTTGTTCAAGCGGTACTACCGGGGAACGAATACAGAGGAATCGACGGTTGGCTCAGGGCTCGGCATGAGCATCGCCAAAGCTATCGTGGAAGCGCACGGCGGCGAAATCCATGTGCAGTCTAAAGTATGGCAAGGCACGAAAATTGAAATCATATTGCCCTGCTGAGCATACAACATGATAACATTCTGCTCATTGTCACATGAATCCGAATATTATAAAAGGCCTTACCGCTTCATATGTCTTGAAGGGTGAGGCCTTTTTGTCATTTAACTTTCGGTTCTCTAATAACTAGGAATCGTGACTGAAGCTCTGTTCTGAGGTGTCAGCTCAGGACCCGTGCGACGGGTGCTGAACCATATAATAATGGTGACGAACACAAGCACCGCACAGGGCATAAGCATGATCTTTGACCCCATTCCTGCTGAACGGTCGATGGCAGTTAAATAATCGACGCGCAGGATTGTAATGAAGATGTAGGCGAGCGTATTGTTAACTGCATGTATAACAATCGAGTTCTCCAGACCACCTGTTCGCCAGGTTATCAGTGCAAAGCTAACGCCGAGAACTAAGTAATACAGGTTATACCACGGGTCTGTCGCCGTGTGTGTAAGGGCGAACAACACGCTCGAGACAACGATGCCGACGATAAGTGACGCTCTCGGGCCGCGGACCCAGCTGGAGGCGATCCGGAATACCAGCCCCCGAAAGCCATACTCCTCACCCGCACTTTGGAGCGGCGCTAGCAACACGCTTACAGCGAAGATAGCAAGCAAATCAGCGACGCGAAATTCCGTGGTGTTGTAAGACGAGAACCAGTTGAAGAAGACCATGTAGATCGTCCAAATTGGAAGAATAATCAACATCGCACGACCGAACACAGCCAGACGGAAGATCGAGCGTACCGAGTGCAACGTGGCCCCCTTCACACCATAAAGCCAACGCTGTATCAACATGCTCCACGGGATAAGTAGACCCACCCCAAGAAAATTACTCGCCACGTAAACTGGAGTGAAGTCCGTACCCCCAGACATGGGATTAGCCCGCCCAAAGACGTGAGTGTCGATTACACCTCCAATTATAGGAGACAACAAACTAAAGAAAAACATTCCGCCGATGAGAAGTACAAGAGCTAGTATGCCACGTATTATGTGACGCTTATCACTGACGAGTACCCGATGGTACGGTAATTCCGCGGGCACAGCTCGCAATCTTTGCTCAGTTCGTTTTTTCATTAAAAAAATCACCTCTTAATTAGATTATGACTGCCGTTCCGTTGACAGCGACCATCATCATACCTTCACGGACAACTTCGTAATTGACGTCGACACCGACTACCGCATTGGCTCCCATCTGCGAAGCCTGCTGTGTCATTTCTTTAAAAGCCGCGTCTCTTGCTTCCCTCAGCTTGGCTTCGTAGGTTTTCGAACGCCCGCCTACCAGATCTCTGAATGAAGCAACGAGATCTTTCCCGACGCTAGATGCCATGATGACTTCACCGGTTGCAATGCCTATATACTGCCTGACCGGGGAACCTTCAACGATTGCTGTTGTTGTAACAATCAAGTGTACTCCTCCTATAAAACATAGATTTTGTTTTAGTTTGCTTTGAGCCCCTTTTTAATTCAGCCAAGTTGAACGCAGCATCAGCCTCCTATGGGTCTTCACATGGATTTTGTTATTGCCCTCCGCTTCAGACAAGAATCTATCTCTTTACAAAACAAAAAGCCGCAGCTATGCGGCTTTTTGTTTGCAAGTTCCTTGCCCAGGACATTCGAACCTTCTACAGGACTTTTAGAGTGAAAATGAATCATTAATATTCACCCGAAACGGGAATAGTATCATTAGTAATCCAAGCCGCGGCGTTCTGCTCCCTTCTGCCTCACTCGAGTTCTAATATACTCGTTTGAGTCCTTCTTATGTTGGTTGTTATTTTAATCCAAACAGATCAATAAGAAGATAGCCCAGGATTGAAAGCAATACAGACCCTATAAAACCTGCAGCAAACGACTTCATCCCCAAGCGTCGGAACGTGGCCAAATCAACATTAAGCCCAAGACCAGCCATAGCCATCGCAATCAGGAAATAGGCAAGAAGGATGATTTGGTTGGTAAAACCAGTTGGTATGATGCCTAATGTGTTTATACCACTCATAACAAGGAAGCCAAGAATAAACCATGGAATCGGAATGGATCTCCAGCTCGCTTTTTGGACGGTGGTATTTTTCTTACGCTCGATACGGTTTGTCCAGACACCAAGCACGATTGCCACTGGTACCAAAAGAGCAACAC
>NZ_JBFTQB010000520.1:0-6385 GCF_056398785.1 Paenibacillus sp. 01T422
GATTGAAGACGCGGTTAATCAACGTCACGCAAGTGAACATGAATGCCTGGCTGGTTGCGAAAGCGGATGGTTCAAAGTCATTGGATGATCTCAAAGGTAAAAAAGTCGCTACTTCACAAGGTTCTTACATGAGCCGGTATTTAACCAGCCTTCTAAAAGAGAAAGGCCTAGATAAAGATGTGAAGATCCTACACTTATTGCCTGCTGATGCAGAAGCTGCATTATTTCGCGGTGACATTGCCGCCTATGCTTATCCGACTGGTTTCGGCCCTCTGCTCCTGAAGAAAGGTTATGTGGCAATTGATGAAGCTGCTAATCATCCGCTCCTGCAAGGCTCTAGCCTGACGGTAGTAACGGAGGATTATCTGGCCAAAAGCCCGCAATTCCCTAAACTATGGAATGATCTGCGTACCAGAGCTGTCAAAGAAATTCGTGAGAACAGCGAAGAATATTTTAAATTTTATGCTGAAGCATCAGGTTATCCGCTGGATGTTGTGAAAGCATCTTTCAAAATTGAACAGTGGCCTGTAGAGGCAGCTCAGCCAGACGGACTCAAACTGATCGAAGAAACGAAGAAGTTTTTGATCGAACAAGGGCTAGCTAAGAAAGATTATGCGATTAAGGATTGGTTGACGAATTAGGAGTGAGGCTGATGAGAGAAATCCCTATAGCCGTTATAAAGGCGAATTAAACGCGGTTAATGAATGCCAAATATGGAAAGACTCTCACTTGGGGACAACTTAAGTGAGGGTTTTTTCAAATCAACCTATTTTTTACCGAAAATATGTTAAAAACAGGATTGACACCCTCGTACGCGGATGCTAATATTGGTATATAGTTAATTCATACTAATCTTATCGGAATTATACGAAAGGGAGTAAACATCATGGAGCATGCCATCACTATACAAAGCGACGATATCGAATTGGCCGCTACACTGCATTACCCAACGAATCAGACAGGAGCTGCACAAGTTGACTGTCAGCGCTGGCCGTTGATTATCATCTGTCATGGTTTCATCGGCAGCCGGATCGGGGTGGATCGGTTGTTTGTGAAGGCAGCGCGTGAGTTTAGCTCGAAAGGCTATTTGGTCTTGCGATTTGATTATGGCGGCTGCGGCGATAGCACCGGGGATTATGGTGCAGGCGGGCTGGATAATCTCATTGAACAAACACGCAGAGTGATCGATTATGCGTTGACAATTGATTGCGTAGATTTGAGCCGTGTGATACTGGTAGGACATAGTTTAGGCGGAGCTACAGCCGTTCTGACTGCAGCGAAAGATTCCCGAGTTAAAACACTTGTGCTATGGTCTTCAGTAGCCCACCCGCATAATGATATCGTTCGGATTGTTGGCAGAAACGAATATGAGAAATTGCCGCTCGGCGGCGCCATTGACCATCATGGTTATTCACTTACCAGCCGTTTTTTTGATACCTTAGCACAGCATCAGCCGTTTGAACAACTGCGTAAATTTAATGGCGATGTTCTCGTCATTCACGGAACAGCAGATGAAATTATCCCTGTAGATTATGCCCCTTTATATCAGAAGATGTTCTGGCTGCGAAATGAAGGGCAGTGCGATCTGGATCTGGTCTATCAAGCCGATCACACATATTCGACTTCTGGAGCGACCAAAGAACTATTAGAGAAAACAAGCAATTGGCTATCCTTCATTCAGAAACAGAAAAACGATTGGAATGACTGGACGATCTGATCAAGAAGCGGAGGAAAATGAGATGGCGAAACCTTTGGAGTTAGATGACATTTGGGTGGACAGAATTAAGCAAATGTTGAATGGGTTAGAATATGGATCGGTACAAATTGTGGTACACGATGGTAAAATTGCGCAAATTGATAAAACAGAGAGAAAACGATTTGACACAACTTCGCAATCACAATCGCAGCTGCAAGCAGTGAAATCAGTCAAACAAACGAGCAAAGTTTAGCCATCATACGTATATTCCCAAACAGCCTACTTTTTGGCGGGACGATCAGGATGTAAATCAGTATGTCTACGAGTGGCTACCTGAGGAAGCGGTTACAATTAAAGGGCTTGTGCAAATAGCACACGGTATGGCCGAAACAGCTGGAAGATATGAGAGATTAGCCGAGGTGTTGACGAAAAGTGGTTATGCCGTTTATGCGAACGATCATTTGGGACATGGGCGAACAGCTGGATCACCGGATGCTGTAGGTAAGTTTGGGAAGGATAGTTTTCGGCGTATGGCGGAAAATATGGGCCAAATGACAGGGCAAATTCGGAAACGGTATCTGGAGCAGCTGCCTTTATTCGTGATGGGACATAGTATGGGCTCCTTTTTGACTCAATATTATATGGGTACATATCTGAACCAATTTCCTAACCAAGTACAAGGGATCATATTATCTGGATCGAATGGGAGTGAGGGCGCCGCTCTGGGCGCCGGAATCGCGTTAGCGACTGCAGAAGCAGCCATTCGGGGAGATCATCATCGGAGTTCGCTACTAACGGGGTTATCTTTTGGTGCGTACAATAATAAATTCACACCTAATCGAACGGCTTTTGACTGGTTGAGCACAGATCCAGCGGAAGTGGATAAATACGTGGCTGATCCCTACTGTGGAGTGGTATTTACCTCAGGGTTTTTTAGGGATTTCTTCAGGGGGCTGAAGGAGATTCATCGTCCAGATCATCTTCAGCATATACCGAAAGATATGCCTGTTTATATTTTTTCGGGTGAAGAAGATCCTGTTGGCGGACATGGAAAAGGGGTGCGGAAACTCATACGGATGTATGAAGAGCTTGGGCTTCGGAACGTCAGCAGTAAGCTTTATCCGGGTGGACGGCATGAAATGTTAAATGAGGTAAACCGCGAGGAAGTCATGGCTGACTTGGCAGGTTGGCTGGATGAGCAGGTTGAAAAGGGTTGTGTGTAAAGGCTGAGATCAGCAGCTCAGAGTCCCCACTGATTTACGCAAATGCTGTGTTTTGCGTAAATAGGGGAACTTGTTCCGGCATGATTTAAGCATTTCGCTGAAGCTGTAAACGAATGCCTTCGCGATCGATTTGAATCCAGTATTCGACAATTCGTTCGTTTTCGATGCGATAAACAGCACTTGCGATCTCGATAATCGTTTTGCCTGTAGGAGCAAATCCGTCTACCTCACCGATATGTGTGCCAGTTTGCTTCCAGCGCACATAAACACGATCGTTTTGTGCAATCATTTCTTGAATGATTAGCTGAAAATTGCCATAAGCGGCAATCATTTCTCGGACATGGTCAGCATAGTTGGCAGGTGTGCGATGAACGGTGGTTTCGTTTTCTCCTGTCATTTGATGGGCAAGCACGTAATCAGCCATGTAATCATGAGCGGCATCAGGCTGCACGCCGGAACGAGCTTTATCAAAAAATTGTCGAACAACTTCGGTTGGGGTCATTGTCATGATTAGGGCTCCTGACATCTGGAATGTAGGATGAGTTTACTGGAATAACCGAAAGATTTCAAGTAAAGAGTTAGCGCAAGGAACGTAAAAAGGAACTAGAGGGCGCTATTTAAGCTAAAACAGCGAAACGGAAGATCTACGGGAACTACAGGGCATTATTTGCCCTGAAAATGCGCCATTCCTCCCCGAAACGGTGGAATAGCGGCTCACAGTTCCCTAAGATTGACGTATTGACTGTTGTAGCAGCTATTAGCGGACCATAGTTCCCACAATGGTGGAACGTAGGGTAGAGCGACTACTTCAGCAGCTGCCGGAACTCTTCGGTCAGCAGCGGCACGACCTCGAACAGATCGCCGACGATCCCATAGTCGGCTACTTTGAAGATCGGCGCCTCGGCATCCTTGTTGATCGCGATGATGACGCGCGAGGAGCTCATCCCCGCAAGGTGCTGGATGGCGCCGCTAATGCCGCACGCGATGTAGATCTCCGGCGTCACCACCTTGCCGGTTTGGCCGATTTGCATCGCGTATTCGCAGTAGCCCGCGTCGCAGGCTCCGCGGGATGCCCCAACAGCGCCGCCCAAGACGGCAGCCAGCTCTTCGAGCGGCTGGAAGCCTTCGGCGCTGCGCACGCCCCGTCCGCCGGAGACAACGATCTTGGCTTCTGCCAAGTCGATGGTGCCGGACGTTTTCTTGACCACCTCCCGAATGATGCTGCGCAGGGCGGGGGCCGGGTAGGCAACATCGATGACCGAAGCCTGACGCGAGGCGTCTGGCTCTTGGGGGGCGATGTTGTTCGGTCTAATCGTGACGACCCATGGGCCATCCGGGTCGGTAAACGCTTTCTTCTCAACGGCTTTGCCAGCGTAAAGCGGCCGGGTGAATGCCACGCGATCGCCGCTGCGCGAGATCGCCGTCACGTCCGACAGCTGGCCTGAGCCGAGCTTCGCTGCAGCCAGTGGTGCCAGATCTCGGCCGACAGCCGTGTGGCCAAAGTAGAGGGCGTTCGGCTTCACAACGCCAGTTACTGCTAATAATGCGCTTAAGTAGGCTTCCGAGTTGTAGTTATCAAGTCCAGAATCTTCAACAACATAGATGGATTCTGCGCCATATGCAGCTAGTTCGCTTGCTAAAGCTTTCGTGCCGCTCCCGCCAATGAGTGCAGCGTGAATCGCATCGCCTTCCTGAGCGGATAACTGCGCAGCGCGTAAGGCTTCAAAGGATACTTGACGAAGCTTGCCTCCGCGAGCTTCGGCGACAACGAGAAATGTTCTAGCCATGATCGTAGCCTCCCCTTCGTTAAATCACTTTGGATTCGTTGCGTAGTGCTTGGACAAGCTCAGTTACCTGCTGGGCAATTTCGCCTTTGAGAATGCGGCCAGCTTGGCGTTCAGGCGGCAGCGTTAATTCAAGTCTTGTCGTTTTGGCCGAAGCTGATCCAGCGCCTTCAATGTCATCAAGCGTTAAGTGCTGGAACGGCTTTTTCTTCGCTTTCATGATACCTGGCAGGGAAGGGTAGCGAGGTTCATTCAAACCTTGCTGGGCAGTGAAGAGCGCAGGGAGCGGAACTTCAATGACTTCAATGTCCCCCTCTGCATCTCGGTGGGCAATCGCTTGGCCGTTAGAGATTTCAAGTTTTGTAATGGATGCAGCATGTGGTAAGTCAAGAAGAGAGGCGAGGCGAATGGCTACTTGCCCAGCTCCATTGTCTACAGAGAAATTACCGCCTAGCAAGAGGTCGAAAGACTGACTGCGCAGGAACTGTGCTAAAATTTCAGCAACCTCGAATTCATCGCCTTGAATGCGTTCATCGGTGATGAGAATAGCTTCATCTGCCCCCATTGCCAGTGCGGTGCGCAGGGCTTCAGCCGTCCTGTCGGGACCTACGGAGAGCAGAGTAACTTTACCCCCAAATTCATCTCGCAGCTGAATGGCTTGCTCCACGGCGTATTCATCATAAGGATTTATGACGAATTTGGCGCCATCCTCTTGAACACTGCCCGCTTGCAGAACGATTTTCTCCTCTGTATCAAACGTTTGCTTCAATAATACAAAAATGTCCATAGCCAAGCTCCTTCCTGAATATACATGTCATATAGACCCTTAAGCCTCGATGCCTTTCATGAAAAAGTTAACCGTAGGGCGGACTTGAGCGGTTAAGGAATACTTTCGCCCGGAGATGAGCCAAGAAGTCACAACTTCATCCATGCCTCCGAAGATGAGAAGCCGTACGAGTTTGACATCAAAATCAGCGTGGAAGCTCCCGTCTTGTTTGCCTCTTTCTAATATATTTTCAATGAGGATAATATATCTCTTAAGGGCAAGACCAATCTCTTTGCGAAGTTCCAAATCGCTTTGTCTTAGCTCGATTTGCGTGAGAAAAGCAAGATTGACATTCCCTTCGAGCTCGCTGAAATGAATTTCACAAACTTTATAAAGGGCCTGTTTCGCAGTCATTTGTTCGTTCACACCCGTGTTGAACTTCTCCACAAGCTCGCCCAATTTCTCTTGAAACAAACTGGTCAAAATATCCTCCTTCTTTTTGAAATATAAATAGATGGTTCCATCCGCCACTCCGGCTTCCTTGGCTATACGGGATACTTGTGATTTGTGAAAGCCATTCTCGGCAAATACCTTCAGAGCGCCTTCGAGAATTGCGTAATACTTGTCTGGTTTTTTGCTACTTGTCAAGGAGATCACCTCGGTGTTAAGATACAGATATTAGTGAATGAATACTCATTCATTTTTATAATTTCATCATAAAATACGTAGTACGCCTTGTCAACGACTTATTCAGCTTAAGAAGCAAGTAAGAAAGTTAGCCGGCTTACACAAGCAATCAAGCATTTTTCAACTCTGGAAATAGGGTCATATGGAAATTGCTTTTTTACGATGCTTCAATGTAAGCGCTATCTTTTTAGGTGAGGAGGTCCTCCATGACTGGTTCACTCATTCAGTT
>NZ_JBFTQB010000521.1:0-8643 GCF_056398785.1 Paenibacillus sp. 01T422
CTACTACGCCTCTCGGCTTAACAGGTTCTGATCTTGGGTTTGATTATTCGCCCTTTACTTCAGGCACGGCCTCAGCCGTAATTGAAGCGGATCCTTATACGGGGACTCGCGCTCTGCATCTTAAAGCAACTAACATTGTCACAGACGGAACCTTGAGAAATGAGTTTCAAATAAGTAAAACCTTTGGAGAGCCTTATACAGGAACGATCTCAACGGAAATTACGTTCATGCAAACGGGTACGAAAAAAGATGATCGCATCATTCAGTTTTTTCCATCATCGGGCACGACTTTCTTGGTTGGAGCAGGTGTGACGGCGAGCAAAGGATTGGGGTACCTTTTATCGACAGCGCCATCAGGTTCGTTAGGTTCGTATGAATTAGGGGAATGGCATACCATTCGATTGGAGTTTAATACAGTTTCCCAAAAATACAGCTTGTACTACGATGGGAACATTGTGCAAGCTCGGAACAATATGAACAAAAGTCTCCCCATTTATAATCTCAAGAGATTAGTTATTGCTGCGCCTGGCACTTCAGGTGATCTATGGATTCGTGGGGTTAGAGTGACGCATTCGCCATTCATGCCAGAGCCTCCAGCCCCAGAAATTGTTTCTTCCGGATCACGTAACTCCCGGGTCATGTGGACATCGGAACACTATGCTTATGCATCAAAGTATCGGCTTCGAATTAAGCTGAAGGACGAATCGAATTGGAGACCGATCGGGAATGCGGCTACCTTATTTAAAGATTATACAGGGACAAATCTTATTCCGGCTTCGGATATTAACGCCTATTACGACATCGCGAAATCAGCATCTACACCACTAGTAAACGGGCAGACGTACACGTTAGGTTTATCCGTTGTTACGCGAGATGAATCAGGTGTATACAACAATGGAGTTCCAAGAGATTTTGAGAGTAAAATAACGGAATTTGATGGTACGCCCTATGCATCAACACCGCTTCAGACTCCGGATACAAGTGTGATTGGGGGACTCACATCCTATGCGAATTATTATGGATACTTATGGGGATTGCAATCGGGTTCGAAGATAGGGGACTATCCATTTGTAGATAATACTTTAATCCAGTTCTCAGAAATTCCTAGTAAATATGCAAGCATGGAGCGAATAGTTACCACCCACAAGGACGTGATGAGGTACCCCAATGGGGCTGACGGTCTCGTGCAAAATCAGATCATCGGCTTCAATGTGAAAGATCAAACCACGATTTATATCGCTATAGATAAAAACGCAGCACTCCCAACGTGGTTAGCGGATTGGACGAATACCGGTGATGTGATTAAGCTTTCGGGTGTGGCGTCGGGATATACATTCAATATTTATAAAAAAATCTTTACCGCAGGTTCCTCCGTGCTTCTGGGGTATAACGATTACGCTAATTTTGACCTGTCCAAAAACGTTGGCTACTTTGCAATGGCAGAGAGAGCTACAACTGGATTGAGGCTAGATCCAGTAACGGAATGGGTCAATACATCAGCGTATAGATTAACAGGCTCCGTTAATGAGAGTGTTTATTTATCCGTTTACCAAAACAAAATTCCCATGACACTACCGCAGGATGGATTTGTAAGCGGCGGCGGGAACTTTGAACTGAATGTAAACTTAATACCCGGTGCAAACCTATTTGAAGTTTATGCCAAGCGCGATAAATCAACGTTCTTCGATCATGTCGATACAACAATCAATCAGGACAGTATTATTCCTGATATTCGGATTGCGGAGCCTCCCGCAACGGTTAGAGATGCTGTCTATACGCTTACAGGAGCCTTAAGTAAAGCAGCAAGTCTAACCATTAAATTAAATGGTGAGCGTGTAGTCGATTCTGTTTATCAAGAAGCGGAGGCGCGTTTCTCATATCCGTTGACTTTGCAGGAGGGGACTAACGCTATTGAGGTTTCTACTGTCGATTTAGCTGGTAATGCCAATAAAACAAGTTACATGATGACGTACATATTCTGGGTTGGGCAAGGTGTCATTAATGATTGGAATGGCAATCGTGTAACTAAACTTGAGGCTTCGAAAGATATCTTTGCTGAGAAGAAAGTCGTCAACACAACGGGAGCAAAGAAACAGCTTACGTTATGGTTTGTTCTGTATGACGCCAACAATACGATGATTGATTTTGCATCTGCTATTGCGGAGCTTAAACCGGGAGAAACCAGAACGTTAGGTGCTGGATTTACACTTCCTGCTGAAGTGACTAATTTCAAAGTAAAAGTATTGATCTGGGACAGCTTGAACAACATTATAGGACAAAGCCCGCTCACTGAGGAGCTCGTTGTGCAGTAATTATTGATTAGGAGGTTGCACCATGAAGAAAGCCCTAATGCTAGGGATCAGCTTATTACTCATGTTGAATGTTCTGCTTTTTCCTGAAACGACTATTGTGGATGCTGCTGCACCGGTATCGAGTAACCAAACCCAATTGACAGCACCGATAGATGTAGCTGCGATTGCCAATGACGGCAGCGTTGAACTGTCGTGGTCCCCTGTGCCAGGCGCAACGACGTATGCTGTAAAAAGAAGCACAGAAAGCGGAGGTGCTTATACGACTTTAACCACCTCTTTAACTGCATCTTCGTATGTAGATACAAGTGTCACGAATGGCACTATATACTTCTATAGAGTAACAGCGTTGAGTGCAAGTGGAGAGAGCAGCCCTAGTGAGGAAATCATTGCAAATCCTGCCATGGTTCTGACCGTGGCTCAAAACGGAACCGGCGATTTCTCCAGTATTAAGTCTGCTCTTGAATCGATTCCTAGCAGCAACACATCTCGAAAGATTATCTATATAAAGGAGGGTTCTTATAACGAAAAGATTTCTGTAACTGTGCCTTACATTTCTTTAATAGGCGCGGGCAAGGATAAAACCAGGATTTTTTATAATGACAATGAGTTCACACCAACTTCGAGTGGCGCGACTTCAACATTAGCCGCTTTGGATACGGCGACGCTTACAGTAGGAGGAACGAAGGACAGATCGGATGGCACAAGAACTGTTGCGAGTAATTTCTATGCAGCGAACTTAACCATTGAGAACTCCTCAGACGTTGCAAAAGGTCGAGCCTTGGCAGCACGTGTCATTGCAGATCAAGACGTATTTGAAAACGTCCGATTTGTCGGTTACCAAGACACGCTATACACGGGGGTTACCTATTACGATAAAACCAGTAGGCAATATTATCGGAATTGCGAAATCAAGGGTTCCGTTGACTTTATTTATGGGCCGGCCACTGCGGCTGTTTTTGATCACTCTGACATTATAAGTATCAATGGTCCTTCCCGCTCTGGAGGGTATATTACAGCTGGTGCTACGCAGAATCCAACAGGTACTCTCCCCGGAATTGTGTTTATGAATTCCCGCCTATTGAAAGACAATACGACACAAGGAAAACATTATTTAGGCCGTCCATGGCAGGATCAACCTACTGTGCGATTCATTAATACATGGATGGATGACCATATTCATCAAGATGGTTGGACGGTGATGACGGATAATCTTACTTACCATTATTCTGAGTACAATAGCTCAGGACCCGGTGCAAGTCCCTCTACACGAAAGCTGCTGGATGACACGGACCCCAGTCATTTTGCCATGACAGCTGAGCAGGCTAGCCAATTCACGATACCGTGGATGTTCGGAGGATGGGATCCCAGCCTGAGAGTCGTTTATCCCAAACTCTTTGATACTGTGGTGCCAATTGTAGATCCTGCGCTGCCAGATGGAGTCTTGGGCTCTTATACCAAACCCGTACTCGTTTACATGGAAGTAAATAACGAGGCTCCTGCAACGAATCGCGTACAGTATCGCATCGATGATGGACAATGGACATTTTACAGCAAAGCATTCGCTATAAGCGATGCAGGAACGCATAACATGGCATATCGTTATGTTGACGCTTTAGGAACTCCTAGCACAAGTGGGATAAGAACTATCCAAATTAACCCTGCTGAAAAGCCAAGAACCCCAGCGTTTCCGGGCGCTGAAGGCGGCGGTATGTATGTAACTGGCGGACGCGGTGGTTCTGTGTATGTGGTTAATAATCTTATGGATTATGYGGACGGCACGCCTGCAATCCCCGGGTCATTTCGCGATGCAGTCAGTCAGCCGAACCGGACGATTATTTTTAGTGTTTCCGGTGTCATTCGTTTGGCCAGACCCCTGACGATTGGTCAACCCAACCTTACGATTGCCGGACAAACAGCTCCAGGCGACGGCATCGCCCTTAGTGGTTATGCTGTGAAAGTAGGCAGCGGTACAAGTACAGCAGGCGGAAATATTATTGTCAGATACATGCGATTCTGGGGCGGTGAAGTTGAGCTTGACGATACGTTCAATATTACTGGAGATGATGTAATCGTCGACCACGTATCAGGCAGTTGGAGTACGGATGAATTATTCTCGGCCTAATACGTATAGTGCTTTCAACCGAATTATCGCGCCTTCGGCTGGAGATGCAGGTGGAGGAGCCTTTTATGTCGATGGGAATTATGTCGTAGGTGATCCGGAAGTAACAGCTAACAACTTGGTGAGAAATGCGAACGGTGCCTACAAARCAATAAACCCAGATTCAACTTTTACACTCAAAACGACGCCGTTCATCTATCCAGATGCGAATAATCCTGTTGGCGGCCCGACAACGACGGATACTGCTGAAGTGGCCTACGAGAAAGTGCTGCTTCATGGCGGGGCTTCGCTTCCGAAGAGGGATTCGCTTGATGCTCGTATTGTGGGTGAGGTGAAGAATGGAACCGGAAGAACGGTAAACAAGATTGCGTACGATGGCGGCTTACCGGACTTATTCTCTGCTCCTGCTCCACTGGACACGGATGGTGACGGAATGCCGGATGAATGGGAACTGGCGAATGGACTAAACCCGAACGATAACGGGTTGGATGCTGAAGGTAATAAAATTTTAGGCAACCCTAACGGTAGTTTCGGAGATATAAACGGGAACGGCTATACCAATATCGAGGATTACATCAACTCCTTGGCCGATGCACCTGTGCCACTTAACCCTACAGTTTCTATTGAGTCACCGATCATGCACCAAGCGTATTTCATTAACGATCCGATCAACATTCGTGCAGCAGCAGCGGCTGCCAGCGGGAAGTCTATCGCTAAGGTTATTTTTTACGATGGAGATCAGAAGATCAATGAGGATGTGAGTGAACCTTTCGAGTTTACTTGGGAGAACGCTCCAGAAGGTCAACATTACCTATATGCAAAAGCAGTTGATAATAACGGGGTAACCACCTTGTCTGATACTGTCATTACGTACGTGAACGGGCCTGAAAACGTAGAATCATGGGCGTCTCAAGATATTGGTTCCGTCAAAATCCCGGGTACTGCCAACATAACCGGTGATGTCTACAAAGTGAAAGGTTCCGGTGAAATCAACATCAAGGGCGTGTCAGACTCCTTTCATTATGTCAATAAACCGGTAAAAGGCAACTTTGAAATTTATGCGAATGTAGCCTTTAATTCCGAATACGACGAAGATGTTAAGGCCGGATTCATGATACGCGAAAGCCTCGATCCATCATCGAAGGCAACGGGGGTCTTCTTGTCTACAGATCCAACCGACGATTTCAGCGTGGATACAAGCGGTAGAAAGATTTCAGTTATCAATCGCAGTCAAGCCGGAAGCGGGTATAAAGAGCAGCTGCGCAGAAGCACAAGCTTAAAAGCACCATTTTGGATAAAACTTGAGCGTAAAGAAAATACCGTATCCGGTTATGTTTCGAAGGATGGCATCGATTGGTCTTTGGTGGCTTCTAATCCTGTTGATTATGGTGAGACCGTTTATGTCGGCATGGCAGTAGACGGAGCAAAAACGACCACAAACATTGATTATCTAATGGCTGCCAGTTTTACGCATCTTCATTTGTCTTCTTCGCCGCAGTTTACGCTTGATAATGCTGCAAGCGACAGTGTTGAGATTCCTGACTATACACTCTCAGGCTCAGTCACTGATCGCGCGAAAATAGCGGTATTCAATAATGGCGTTTCGGTTGTGGAAGCCGTATATACAGAAGCGGGTCAGAATTTCTCGAAAAAAATCACACTAAACGAAGGTGTTAATACGATTGTAGTTTCGGCATCAAATGAGGAGCTATTTGGCAATGTTCCAAGTTCCAAGACGATTGTGGTTACCTACCGTAAGGAAGCGGTCCTATTTACACCTTCTGTCGATATCCCTATGGTTGTTGATTCACCATCCTACTCGTTATTGGGCAGTATTAATAGGGATGCCAACGTAACTGTCAAAGTTAATGGAACGGTCGTTCTCAAAAATGTTAGAACATTAAATAACGTGACATTTACAGTTCCGATGACCTTGAAGGAAGGAATGAACGTGATTGAAGTAGCAAGTCTTGATGATTATCAAAATGTTGGCTTGCAAACTTTTCAGGTGAATTATGTTAAAAATTGGGGTGACCAGTTGTTCAAGGTGCAGACCTTATCTCTGGCAGATCGAAATGGGAATGCGGTATCCAGCCTAATTCGTTCTACCGATGTTGTAGCGAGCATGTCTGTCCAGAACAACTCAGCAATAAGTCAGAATGGTGTTCTTATCCTAGGGTTGTTTGACCAGCAAAACCGGATGGTCCGATCCGCCATGGTTTCAAGTTCGTTTGGGGCTGGTGAAGATAAGCAAATGAAGGCTATTATCAGGGTGCCTGATATTGTTTTGGGCTACAAATTAAAAGCCTTTGTCTGGAATAACACATCAGGTCGAATGAGAATCTCAAACGAAGTAATCATTCCTTAATTGTTATCTTAATCATGAGATGGGAGCCGTGGGGAGGCTGATTTAGGCACACCTTCCTACGTCATCTTATTCCGAGGAGGAATAGGCTTGAAAAGTTTGCGAAGATGGACAATTTTGTTACTAGCTGTTCTGGTGTGTGCGGGAACGATAATTTCGTCCGCATTAGCTTCTCCGGTTGACGTTCGTGCCACTTATGATGCTCAAAATGGTCGAGTTACGATAACTGGTCAACTAGAATCGGAGCAAGGCAAGCTCGTTACCTTGCATGTCATTAACCCACTGAACCAGTTGGATTTATTAGACCAAACCGCAAGTGGCGCAGACGGCTCATACCAATTCAACTATGTGCTGAAGCAGAAAATAACTGGCACCTATTTTGTCAATGTTAACGTACAAGATACAGATCAAGTAAAGGGCACAACTTTTGAGGTGAAAGATTCCTCACCACCAGATACAGAGTATCCTGGCAACGAAAATTCTCCAATCTCTACACCRCAACCAAGTGTGGGAGTACCAGGTGTTAAGTCTGCTCTTGTTATGCACGTTATGGTGGATCAAAACAATGGCATTGTGTCCGCTCAGCTGGATAAAGAAGCGGTGGATAAAGCTTCTTCAGCCGGCGATAGTCAATTGGTCGTTGAAATTCAAAGGGTAGAAGGCGCCAAAGAGTATCAATTGTATGTACCAGCAAGCATGTTCTCTACGACTTCTGAGCAAAATATGACGGTTGTAACGGAGTTCGGATCGATCACCATACCTAGCCAACTGTTAAGTAATGTCGATCTCGATTCGGCCAAAGAAGTTGGTTTTATCCTTGCACTTGCCGACGGCAGCAAGATTCCCGAAGATATCAAAGATGAAATCGGTCATAGACCAGCCCTTGAACTAAGTATCACGGTCGATGGAAAGCCAATTAGTTATAATAATCCTGATTCGGCAGTAACAATTGCTATTCCGTATCAACCTACGGAAGAAGAATTAAGGGATCCTGAGCACATTATCGTGTGGTACATAGATCAAGCAAGTAAAACTCATGTCGTTCCAAATGGAAGATACGATGCTGAAACAGGAACAGTGACTTTTAGAACCACACATTTCAGTACATTTGCTATTGGTTATAGGCAGATGAGCTTTGTTGACTTGGATCGTGCTCAGTGGGCGAGGAAACCGATCGAAGTGATGGCATCCAAGGGGATTATTTCCGGCACTTCGGATACGTCATTTCAACCCATAGCGAATATAAGTCGCGCTGATTTCATGATTTTGTTAACGAAGACATTTGAGTTTAACGCCGATGCTCATGCTAACTTCAGTGACGTCAAGCCAACTGACTACTATTATGAAGCGGTGGGAATCGCAAGACAGCTTGGTATAGCAGAAGGTCAAGGGGACGGCACTTTTAATCCTAATCAAGCAATTTCTAGACAGGACATGATGGTGCTTCTTGCAAGAGCAATGAGATTAGCTGGTATACAGATTGCCAAGGGGGCGGCGAACGATCTTGATGCGTTTAACGACAAGTCGGAGGTAGCTGAATACGCGGTAAATGATGTTGCCGCATTAATGAAAAGCGATGTTGTGGAAGGCAGCGGAAACATACTGAATCCGACCGGCAATGCTACAAGAGCGGAAGCGGCTGTAGTGCTCTATAGGATTTATAGCAAACAACGAAATCAAATCGTTCTCCCAGACGCTCCCGATATCTATTTCGAGAGGGAACTGTAGTCCTCTAATTCAATGAAAAGGCACAATTTCGAAGTGGAAGGGGAACTACGATGCTCTATTTCATTGATTACTCCGAAAAACGCTCTACGAGGAACAAATAAGAGCCTGTAGTTCCGCAT